>CAZCGB010000371.1:0-3876 GCA_964498045.1 uncultured Isosphaeraceae bacterium | reverse complement strand
GGATGTGCCGGTACTTCTCCTGCACGTCGTGCAGGATGGGCATGAGCGCGCCGAGTTTCGTCGCGTACTTGGGCAGGATGTCGCGCGTGTAGTGATCGAGCATCGCGGGCGTGAGGTACGGCTCAACGCGGTGCTCGATCTTCATGGTGGCGGAAGGTTTGACGGTCCAGGCCATGGCAGTTGTCTCAGCGGTCAAGTTCCGCGGCGATGATGTTCAGGCTTCCCAGCACTGCGACAAGGTCAGCGATCATGTGGCCTTCCAGCAGTTTCGGCAGCAGCTGGAAGTGGATGAAACTCGGCGGGCGCGTCGCGGCGCGCCACGGCAGGCGGCCGCCGTCGGCGACGATGTAGAACCCCAGCTCGCCGTTGGGCGACTCGATGCACGAATAACTCTCGCCGACGGGCGTGTCGAAGCCGCGGTTATGCATGAACAATTCGAAGTGCTGGATGGTCGCTTCGATGGAGCCGTACACATCGCCCTTCTCGGGGATCTTCACCTTGGCGTCGGGGCTGACGTTCATCGGGCCGGCGGGGATCTTGTCGATCAACTGATCGATGATCCTGATCGACTGCTTGAGTTCCTCGACGCGCACGAAGTACCGCGCCAGGCAATCGCCAGTGGTGGCGATGGGCACGCTGAACTTGACCGCCTCGGCTCCCTGGCCGTCCCAGTTGTCCTTGAAGCACAAATACGGATCGTCTTTGCGCACATCGCGCTTGACGCCGGCCGAGCGCGCCAGCGGGCCGGTCACGCACCACGCCGCGGCGTCGGCCGTGCTCAGCACGCCCACGCCGTCCAGGCGATCGATGAAGATGCGGTTGCGGTTGAGCAGCGTCTCCAGGTCCTTGATGGCCTTGGGCATGCGGATGTCGATGAAGTTCCGCACCATTTTCCTGAAGGTGGCTTCGTCGGGCAGGTCGCGCATCGTCCCCCCCACCCTTGTGTAATCAGGGTGGAAGCGCTGTCCCGACACGTAATCCATGATGTCGTAGATGTGCTCGCGCTCGTTGAAGCCGTAGAGGAATCCGGTGAAGGCGCCCAGGTCCAGCGCGGCCGCGCCGACGCACAACAGGTGATTCTGAATGCGGCCGAGTTCCGCAAGGATCGTCCGCACCACCTTGCAGCGCGGCGTGAGGTCGATGTCGAACAGCCGCTCCACCGCGCAATGCCAGGCGATGTCATTGACGATCGGCGAGATGTAATCCATCCGGCTGACCGTGCAGACGTACTGGTTGTAGTCGTGATGCTCGCCGAGCTTCTCGAACCCCGAATGCAGGTAGCCGATGTGCGGCGTCGCGCGGACGATGCGCTCGCCGTCGAGTTCCAGAATGATGCGCAGCGTGGTGTGCGTCGCCGGGTGCTGCGGGCCGAAATTGAGCACCCAGCGGTCCGGCGCGTCGACGTGATCCTTCAGGTAGTCGATGTTCTCGACGTCGAGATCGAACGGCTCGGCTGGTGAAAGCGTGTAGGGCATGGCGGGGATCGCAGTATAGCGGCGGCGGGAAAGGGTCGGATCGGCCGTAGAATCACGCGCATGGTCGCCCGGATTGATCAGCGCGATCTCAAGCGACGTCACCCGCTTTGCCCGGCGTGCGGTTACGACCTCGTCGCCACACTCGCCGCTGACAAACGCGTCTGCCCCGAGTGCGGCGAGGGGTTCTCGCCCAGCCAGTTGGACTGGGAGAGAAGGCCGGGTGATTGGACCGCCCTCACCGCGATCAGGTTCGGCGTCCGCGCGCTGGCCACGCGGACGATCCTCGCAATGATGGCCGCCACGCTGCTGTCGGCTGCGACGCTGTGGCTGGCGGACCACGATGCGCCGAGATTCGCGACCTTCGCGGTCGCCCTCATCCAGATCGTCGCGCTGGGATGGGTGATATCGCGGCGACTGCAGGAGGACGCCGGGTTCGAGAGCATGCTGCTGACGGTGGGCGCGTGCGCCGCCGCGGTCATCGCTGCGGGATTCGGCGCGATGCTGGCGAATTCGCTGGTGGACACCCCCAAGGGCGCGCTGGTCCTGATCATGCACATGGGGATCTCGGTGGTCGGGGCGTGGGCGTGGATCGCCTATCACCTGGTGATGGATGCCCAATGATGGATGCCCGGTTGATCCGCCGTACAGTGTGCTTGTGCAACCGCTCGTTTCGTCAACGCGATCCCCAACGCTGATCTTCGGCGGCACGTTCGATCCTCCCCACCGCGCGCATATTGAACTGCCCCAATTGGCTGCACGGGAACTGGGCTGCGGGCGAATCCTCTATATCCCCGCGGCGATCAATCCGCTGAAGGCGTCGCCCGATCATCAACCACCAACTCCCGCGCGGCATCGACTGGCCATGCTGCGCGCCGCGTTGCGCGATGTGCCCGGCGCGGAGATCAGCGACATCGAACTGCGGCGCGAAGGCCCCAGTTACACCATCGACACATTGCGCACGCTGCGCCCTAGCCTGCAAGCCTCCCAGCCTTCAAGCCTGCGTCTGCTGATCGGGGCTGACCAGGCGCTGGAGTTTCATCGCTGGAAGGACTGGCGGGAGATTCTTGAAATCGCGACGCCCGCGGTGATGCTGCGTCCGCCGTGGACGTGCGACGCGTTTGAATCCGCGCTGCGCGAACGCTACGACGAAATCGAAGCTGATCAATGGATGGATCGGACGCTGCGATCGCTGCCGCTGACGGATGTCAGCGCGACGGACATTCGCGTGCGCCTGCGGCAGGGTCAGCCCGTTTCCGACCTGGTTTCGCCCGCCGTCGAGGCGTACATTCGCGAACATCATCTGTACGGGCGCGATTGAGCGTCGGGGCTATGATTCAGGCTCGATTCTCGCCTCCATGCCGCGCCCCGCCGCCAAGTCATCCCAACAGCCCCGCGTCGCCTTCGTCAGCCTCGGCTGCCCGAAGAACCTCGTCGATTCCGAGAAGATGCTCGGCACGCTCGCCGGCGCGGGGATGACGTTGGTCAATTCCGATGAAGACGCAGACGCGGTGGTCATCAACACCTGCGGCTTCCTTGAGGCGTCCAAGGATGAATCGCTGGATGTGATCCGCGAGGCGATCGAACGCAAGAACGCCGGCGAACTCAAACGCGTCATCGTCGCCGGCTGCCTGGTGCAAAGGCACCGCGCGAAGATGCTGGAATGGGCTCCCGGCATCGACGCGATGATCGGCGTGTTCGACCGCGACCACATCCTTGAGGCTGTCAGCGGTCAGTCCCCCCAGCGAGCCGGGGCGTCCTCGCCCCGTTCAACGCAGGAAAACGACAGCACGCTTCCCCGCTACTGGATCGCCGGCAACGCATTACAGGCGGCGAAAGATCGCGGGCGCGATGTCATCGGCCTGACCGTCAACGGAGCCGACGGCAAAGGCGTGGGTTATTTCGAAGACGACTCGCAGCGCTTCCGCCTCACGCCCCGGCACTGGGCGTACCTGCGCGTCAGCGAAGGCTGCAACCAGCGCTGCGCGTTCTGCACCATTCCGTCGATCCGAGGCAAGATGCGCTCCAAGCCTCTGGATGCGATCATCAGCGAGGCCCGCGGCCTGATGCAGGACGGCGCGTTCGAGCTCAATCTGATTGGACAGGACACGACCAGCTACGGCTACGACATCTATTCCGCGCAAGGGAATGGTCCTGCCCGTGACGCCCACGGATTGCAATCCGTGGGCGTCGGCGATCAGAAGCCGCAAGACCTCGTCACGCTCCTCACCGCCCTCAACGACGTGGCGCGCGAGCATGGCGGGGGCTGGATGCGGCTGATGTACGTCTACCCCTCGTATTTCACTGATGCGATGATCGACGCCATCGCCGCGCTTCCCAACATCGTCAAGTACATCGACATGCCGCTGCAGCACATGAGCGACCGCATGCTCACGTCGATGCG
>CAZCGB010000370.1:0-3890 GCA_964498045.1 uncultured Isosphaeraceae bacterium | reverse complement strand
TCCAGACAATGGCGAAGCGGGAAAACGATTGGAATGCAGGAATCGCTGCTTCTCGGTCACTGGAGGGCCGAGATGAGTTCGCAGAATTCATGCGCGCTGGTCGGCTGCGTCGATGGGAACTCCATCAGGAGTATCTCAAAGGACTCCTGCGCACATTTCCGACAATCTTCTCTAATGAACAATCTACGCAGGTCGCCGGCACCATCAACGACATCGCGCTTCTCATCCATCAATCGAAGGATGACGGCTACCCGCTCATGCGATCAATGAACAAGATGCGGTCCCGAACATCCGCGACCAATTAGTACAACGGCAACGTGTTGACGAGATCTGGATGATGGGCAAAGCCTGCCCATTCCGCGATGAGCATGTGTGAAACGCCGGTCGTGTGTACCTTGTCGCCGAGTTGGCGGCCGAATGACGGAATGAGTGATCCGTTGTGCAGTCGGTTCCCCGGACATTCTCTACGACGTGGACACAACATGACTGGAAACATGCAGCGTGGCGCGCGGCGTTCTTCGCCGCGAACCTGGTGAAGTGTTCGCGCACCTCTGATCATGGTCGCTCGACTGGCGATGATCTCGGCCGTCCCGGCGATCTCGAACAGCGCCAGCGCGCAGACCCCGACGCCGGCGCGGCATGAGCAGGTCATTGGGCCATTTTGCGCCTTTCTGATATCTTCGCGGCGAAGTGCCTGAACAATTCCTAATACACCACGATGGAGGATGGCTGCATCATGCTGAGCTCATTGGCGCTGTCGCTGCTTGTCGCAATCGTCGCTGAGCCCGCTGCCCCGGTCGATCCGCCGGCATCGACCGACGGCGCATCCGGTCAGCAGCTCGACGCCATGAGCCGCACCATCGCCGACCTGCAGAAGCAGGTGGATGAGCTCAAGGCCGCGAATGACGACAAATGGCTCACGCAGCAGCGGGCCGACGAGATCCGCGGCCTGGTGCGCGAGGTGCTCGCCGACGCCGACACCCGCGCCAGCCTGCTCGACACCGGCGTCGCCGCCGGCTGGGACAAGGGCTTCTTCATCGGCTCGACCGACGGCAACTACCTGCTGCGCATCACCGGGCAACTGCAGACGCGCTTCGTCTACAACAACCAGAAGGATTCACCCACGGATGACAACTCCTACGGCTTCGAGATCCGCCGCGCGAAACTTGACTTCGCCGGCAACGTCTTCGATCCGACATGGAAGTATGACTTCGAAATCTCCGCGTCGGCCAACGGCGGCGGCTTCACGCTCGGCGAGAACGGCTGGGTCCAGAAGAACATCGACGACCTCAGCCTCCGCTTCGGCCAGTTCAAGCCGCTGTTCGCGCGCGAGGAGAACATCACCTCTCGACGCATGCTCACCGTCGAACGCTCCATGGTGAACTCGCAGTTCACCGCGGGCGTCGCGCAGGGCCTGCAGGCCCTGTATCAGCAGGAGAAGTGGCGCATCGCCGGCTCCATCATCGACGGAGCCAACACCGGCAATACCGGCTGGAACCAGGGAGAAAACGAGTACGCGCTCACCAGCCGCTTCGAGTTCCTGCCCGTCGGCACGTGGGACGCCACGCTCGACAACGTCGGCTTCCGCGACAGCGAGCAGGCGCTGCTCCTGGGCGCTGCCGTGCTGTTCCAGCAGTCCGAATCAGGCACCGCCAGCGACGAAACCCAGAACCTCACCTTCACCGCCGACGCCTCGTGGAAGATGTCCGGCGTCAACCTCATGGGCGAATTCTTCTATCGCAACCTTTCCACTGATGGAGACGGAAGTGATCTCGATCAGTTCGGCGCGGTGTTCACCGCGGGCTATTTCATCGCTGAAGATGTCGAGCTGTACCTGATGTACGAATGGGGCTCGCTCGACATCGACGGCGTGAGCGACCTCAGCGTCCTCACCGTCGGCTTCACCAAGTTCTACAACAAACACAATCTCAAGTGGCAGAACGACATCGGCTACGGCTTCAACCCGGTAGCGGCGAACTGGGCGGTCGACGGCGCGGGCTGGCGGGCCGACTCGCCCGGCAGCGACGGCCAGATCGTCGTCCGCTCGCAATTCCAATTGCTGTTCTAGTTGCCGTTCTGGAGCGGATTCGACGCACAGGTATCGCCGTCGTGCCCGCGCAGGCGGGCACCCAGTGACGGAGACGCCGGCCCCGTCATGGGCGCTCATCATTCCCACACGAGCCTGAGGCCTTTGCGCGACCGCGGCGCGGATGCCTCAGGCTTTTTTTCGTTGATGGCGGGACTACGGAGCCGAGATCGCCACGGAGATTTACAGCGAAGTGTTCCACGCATGGAGGCCGCTGGGATCGAAGCCGACGGATATGCCGTGAGGGGGTCGGGGGTGCTCCTTCGATGAGCCGAAATGGTCTGGCAAGTGGCATGGAGTCCCGTGCCAAAAGGATCGGCCGAAGAGCCTCGACGGTTCAGCGTGTGGACAACGCGCGGTCTGGAATGAGGTGCTATGCTGTGCGGATGCCATTGCAGCCGGAGAACTGGAATGTCGTCGTGCTTGGGAAGTGGAACGAGGCGCTGTTCACACCTGCGGCAATCGCCCGCAACATTTTCAAAGTTCCAGGTGACACACCGATCGAGGTCTACGCGGTACTCGATGACGTTCAGTTGCCGCGCGTGAAGCACGACCGAATTAGCATCGCCCCGTCGTCACGACAGATCGTGATCGCTCCCGAAAGTTGCACTTTCGGAGAGTTGGAGCGCGCGCGACGGATCGCGCGTGAAGCGATCAGCGATCTCCCGCGCACTCCCCTAATCGCTGCCGGATTCAATCTTCGCTATCGGGCGGATGCGACACCGGAGTCGTTAGCACGGCGATTCTCCGAGGACTTAGACCGTCGATTCACTGATCGTGATTTCCGCATTCTCGTCCGGCGGTTTGAGCGCGTTGTGACGCTCGGAAGCGGTCAAATGCTCGTGCAAGTGACGCGTGATCCAGATGACAAGGCAGAACTGTTGTTGAACTTCGAGCGTAGGTCAAGCGATGCTCAAGCGCTTGCCGAATGGCTTTCCCTGCCGATCGCCGAAGTCCGTCAGACAGCGATCCGAGTACTTTCCGAGGTGCTAGAGTTAGGGGAGAATGACTATGTCACAGACGACGATAACGCCGACGACCACAACGACGACCATAACGCAGACGGAGAACATGAGCCTCGCAACGCTGAAGCGCGCCGAGGTTGAAGACCGCGCGGTGAAAGAACCCACGTTCGTGAAGACGGGCGCGCAGCGAGTGGTAGTTACGCACCAGCAGAACGGCGAACTCAGGCTGAGATACGCGCCGATCGACACCCGTTCTGTCGCGGCGGAGCAAGTTACTGCGCAGCCCTGAAATCGCGATTCAATGCCTGCTCATTGGACATACGGCGAGTTCAAACCAGAGTCGGACTTGGCGCAAGGGGACATCATTGAGCCAACACCCGAACTTCAAGCAGCTTTGCGCGAATTTCACAAGGGGTTCGTGGATGACAAGTACGTCGCGTTCATGGTGTTGACGCAGTCGTGTGACTTGGTCCATCGATCGGGCGCGAAACCGCAACCGATCAGTCTCTGCGTTGTGCGGGAACTGGGTTCGATAGTCGGAACACTGCTGCAGCTGTTCTGCGGTTCGGACATACCTGGAGTGTTTCTCAATGAGTCAAAATACAAAGGGAAGCAGTTCGTAGAGCGGGCCATCAATCAGAACGAAGATAAGATTGGCTTGTTTTATCTTCATCCCGACGCAGATTCTGGAGTGGTCACGCCATGCGTCGCGATGCTCCGCATCGCCTTCGCACTGCATATGAAGCACTACGATGTCATGCGCGCGGCGCGACGTGGCCGACTTCGGCCGGAATTTCAGGCCAAACTCGGCTGGCTTGTCGGTAACCTTTACTCACGTG
>CAZCGB010000369.1:0-3895 GCA_964498045.1 uncultured Isosphaeraceae bacterium | reverse complement strand
GTCTGCCGCGCGCGCCTCACGCCTGTCCCGCGAGTTTGCGCACGGTCATCATGAATGTGCGCTTGTTGTTGGTGTGCATCGCGTACACGATGGCCATGTACAACGCCGCGGCGATGAGCGAGCCGATCACCAGACTTGTGCGTCCGGCGATGAGGCTGTTCTCAATCGCGCCGGGAATCGCGTCGGCGGGATACACCAGCGCCATCAGCAGGTTGATCGGGCTGAAGGTGTTGACCACGCCTCCCACCACGTCGAAAGCGTTGCTGGTCGCGACGCCGCACAGACTCACCACGCCGATGCCAGCGATAACGATGAACACTGCCGCGATGACGCTGGAGATCGTGCCTTTGCTGCGGATGGACCAGTGCAGGCCAACCATCACGCAGAAGGCGACGAACGGCACCAGCACCACGGGCAGGGCGATTGCGCCTTCGGGCAGGATCATCGGCACATCCACATTGCCGCTGCCTAAGGGCGTCTTGATCATTACGCCGCCCTGCCGGCCGAAGCCGTCAGCGAGCACGTAGATCGCCAAAATCACCATCGTGGCCACGGGCACGGCGATCATGGGCAGCAGGAACTGCACGAGCCCGCGCAGCTTGCCCGAGAGATAGGGCCCGGGCTGGATGGGTGTCGTGAGGATGATGTCCAGCGTGCCATCCTCGCGTTCGCGGCTGACGGCGGTCGCGCTCATGTTCAACGCCGCAAGCGAGATGATCACAATCTCCGCCGCGACGACGGCCATCACGGCGAGCTGTAGATCCTGGGCAGTCCAGTTTCCGGTGTGGAACATGAGCACCATCAGCAGCGCGATGCCGATGCCCAGTGCGACGAATCCCCAGCGGCCGACGAGCGCGGGAAGCGTCTTGCCGCGTGCGACCGACTCGCGCCAGGAAATTGGATTGTGCCCGACGGTGCGTCCCTGCCTCTCAGCCGATCCCTTCGCGCTTAATCCGAAGATCTTTCGATACCACGGCGTGGTACCGACCTTCGCGCCGATGGTCCTTGCCCACAACGCCGACGCCATGGTCATGAACAGGCTCAGCAGCACGCACAACCAGCAGAATGTGGCGATCGGCCGCGTGAACCACACCTTCATCAGCCACAGAGACGCGGCGTGATCGACTGGATCGTGCGGCTTGTAGGAGTTCGATCGCAGCAGCACTTCCAGCGCGAGAAACGGGTTGAGCGGCGTCATCACCGTGGTCCAATTCGCCGAGCCCGCGACGCCGACCGGGGTCCGCAGATTCAGATCAATCGCCACCGTGATGAACAGGTACATGATCACGGAAATGTAGAAAATGAACACGGCGCGCTTGCCGGCGGTGCGCGTCACCGAAAGGGTCACCGCAATCGCCGCCACCAGGAGTGCGCTGCACGAGGCGATGGCGTAACTCGAAAAGATCGCATTGCCCGGCACGCCGCCGAAGTACTGCGTCACCGCAAACAGCGGCAGGCTGCTGAACAGAAGCGCAAGAACGAAGAACAGGCGCCCGAAAAGGTTGCCCAGCACGATCTGCAGATTGTTCAGCGGCGTGGTGAGCAGGATGTCCCACGTCTGCGGATTGGCTTCCTGCGCAATGGCTCCCGCCATGAAGATGGGCGTGAGAATGCAGATGAGGCCGACCTGCAGGAAGCTGACCCATTCGAACATGGTCGCGCCGCCGGTGGCGAGATTGCGAAGCGAGAGTGAGCCGCCGCCGATTTCGCTCATGAGCACCAGAAGGAGCACAACGATCATGGCTGCGAGGTAGCCTTGACGGATGTACAGGTGGCGCATCCGCTTGGACCCGCCCTGGACGAGTCGCATGCAGATGGGATTCGTCGGCAACAGCCGCAGCAGCCAGTTCACGAAGACGGGCATGGCAGGGGATGGTAGAGCCAGCGAAGGCTCTGAGCCATCGCTGCTTCATGCTGGGCAGGCAGCCCGCGACCGCCGGTCCGATGCAGAAAAAAGGAGGGCGTTGGTTGACAGCGCACTTGACATCGGCTCGAGTTTGCAAAACAATACGGTGTTGATTTCTGAGCCGAACGCTTGCGCAGTGGCAGCGTGCCCCGCGACGTTCGTCCATCCTGTTTCCACGGCCAGCCCTTCAGATGCGGGCTCCGATTTTCCCGGCACCCCGACAGGGGTATGCCGGCGGCTGCGTCGGCGAATTCGTTCGTCCCGCCGCTGATAGATTGACTCGAACCGAACGTTTTGGACATGGCGATCGACAGCCGCCACCACATCCGGATGACGCCCATCATCTCCCGCGCACGGCAGAGCACTGGTTCCCAGAATGCCGCGGGCGGGCCGATTCGTCGCTGTTGCCATCATTCACGGCTCGCTGCGAGCCTGCGCGCATTCACCAGCGCTCTCACCGGATAGTCCTTTCGGCCGCGTCAATCTCGCTCGATCCCGCATCGTGAACCGGTCTTGCCGGCGCGCACGCTGTCGCGCCGACCGAACCCTGGCCACATTGCATGGCGCCAAGTGCGCCAGTCAGGGGCGTTGACGTGAGCGCAGTACTTTTGATCGCAGTGACCGAATGGGTGTATGGCGGAGTTGGCGTGGCTCTGGGACTGATCGGCGGCGCGATCGCCGTCACCATCCTCACCCGCACGACCCTGTCCTCTGCCAAGCGCGAGGCTGAGCAGGTCATCGCCACAGCCAAGGCCGAAGGCGAAGCCGCCCGGCAGCGCATTGAACTGGAAGCCGAGAAGAAGTCGCGCGAGCGGCGGGATGTGCTGGACAAGGAAATCACCGAAGCCCTCTCCGAGATCAAGAAAGACCAGGCCCGACTGGCGAAGCGTGAGGAGACCCTCGATCGAAAGCTCGATTCTCTCGGCGATCGCGAAAAGTCGCTGGACCAGCGCGACAACCGGATCAAGAAGGCGGAATCCGATGCTGATGCTGCCATGAAGGAGGTTGAGCAGACGCGGGCCCAGCTGCGCGAGCGGCTACAGCAGATGTCGGGCCTCACGCTTGAGCAGGCGCGCGAGCAGTTCATGAACGAGGTCCGCGAGCAGGCGACACATGACGCCGCGGTGCTCACGCAGCGCATGATCGAAGAAGCGGAAACAGGCGCACGAGAGCGCAGTCGCGAGATCACCCTGCAGGCCATCCAGCGGTTCTCCGCGGAGCACGTCGCCGACTCCACTGTCCGGGCAGTCAAAATTCCATCGGAAGACATGAAGGGCCGCATCATCGGCCGCGAAGGACGAAACATCCGCGCCCTGGAGAAGGCCACCGGCGTGGATATCCTGGTGGACGACACGCCGGGCGTGATCGCCGTGTCGTGTTTCGATCCCATCCGCCGCGCCATCGCCAGCGAGGCGTTGCAGAAACTCGTGGCCGACGGCCGCGTGCATCCCTCTCGCGTGGAAGAGCTCGTGGAGACCGTGCGCAAAGACATGGCCGAGCGCATCATCAAGCATGGCAACGAATCGGTGGTCGAGGCCAACATCCGCGGCCTGCACCCGAAAATCGTCGAAGCCATGGGCAAGCTGTACTTCCGAACCAGCTACGGCCAGAACGTGCTGCGGCACTCGATCGAAGTCGCGTACCTCAGCCAGATCATCGCCGATCAACTTGGCTTTGACGGCGCGTTGGCGCGGCGATGCGGCTTCCTGCACGACATTGGCAAGGCGATGGATCACGAGATGGAGGGCGGACACCCGGCCATCGGCATGGAATTCGTGCGCAAGTACGGCGAGAAGAAGCCGGAGGTCCTCAACGCCATCGCCGGCCATCACGGAGACATCGACGCCACCAGCCCCTATACGCCCATCGTCATGGCGGCTGATTCCATCAGCGGCGCAAGGCCCGGCGCGCGGCGCGAGTCGATGGAGATGTACATCAAGCGGCTGGAGCAGCTGGAGACGATCGCACGCGAGCAGGGCGGAGGCTTCG
>CAZCGB010000368.1:0-3897 GCA_964498045.1 uncultured Isosphaeraceae bacterium | reverse complement strand
AGCCGCAGTGGTTCCAACTCCGGCATCGGCTTCGCGATCCCAAGCGCAATGGTGCAAAGCGTCTTCGAGAACATCGCCGACAACGGCTCGGTGAAGCGCGGCGCGCTGGGCGTCCAGATTGAACCACTCACCAAGGACCAGGCCGAGTACTTCGACTTCAACGACGGCACGAACGGCGTACTCATCAACCAGGTGTTCCCCGGAAGCGCGGCCGAGAAGGCCGGGCTCAAGGTTGGCGACATCGTCACCAAGATCGACGGCAAGCCAACCACGGACGGCAACTCCTTGAAGACCATGATCGCCAAGCACGCGCCGGGCGATTCCGTGGAACTCACCGTCTTCCGCCAGGGCAAGACCAGGACCTTCACCGCCACCCTCCGCGACCGCGGCGAGCAGTTCGCCAAGGCCGGCGAAGGCGGAAAGAGCAGCCCCAAGAGCGCCGAGGCCAAGGCTTCCAACGACCTCGGCATCACCGTCGAGGAACTGACCGAGGACATCGCCCAGCAGCTCAACGCCGGCGACCGCAAAGGCGTCGTCATCGGCGAGGTCACCCCCGGCAGCCCCGCGGCGGCCAAGGGCCTCCAGCGCGGCGACCTCATCACCATGCTCGGCCAGACCGCCATCACCAGCGTCGAGGACTACGACGCGGCGATCAAGAAGGCCGACATGTCCAAGGGCGTGGCCATGCAGGTCTTCCGAGGCGACGCCTCGCGACTGGTCGTGCTCAAGCCCGCAAAGATCGAGTGAGAGCACAGGATATTGCAATCGGGATTTCCACTCGATTGCGACACAGCAGGTCTTCTCTTTCACAGCGGCCAATCGGTAACGATTGGCCGTTGTTTGTTTGGCAAATCGCTCGAAGTAGATCAGACGGGGATCGCTCGCATTGGGCGACCAAGCGCAGGCCCGCACCCGACAGGTGTTCACGCCAGGTCCGGCCGCGCCTGCTTTCTGTCAACATTGCCGCTCGAGCGGCCGCATCGCGTCAGCCAGTTCACCACCGTCTTGGCGATGCAGTCGTACTCGAGGTTCACCCCATCGCCTTCGCGGAGCGAGCCCAGGTTCGTCAGCGCAAGCGTGGTGGGGATCAGCGCGACCTCGAACCAGCCGCCGAGCACGTCACCCGTCGCGCCGGTCTTCGCCGGGCTGCTCGCCGCGATGGTGAGCGACACGCCGCTGACCGCGATCGAGCCTTTGTCCACGATGAGTCCCATCGCGTCCTCGGCATGAGGCTGGATTCGCAGGCGATGTTCCGCCGGATCGCTGGTCACGCGCAAAATCCGCCCGACGCCATCGACGTGGCCCTGCACGATGTGTCCACCCAGCAGCGTCGTGGGCGTGACGGCATGCTCAAGGTTGACGCGGTCACCCGGCTTCAGCCTGCCCAGCGTCGTGACCTTGAGCGTCTGGGTGATGACATCGAAGCACAGCGTCATTCCCGGCGATTCGATCGCTGCGACGGTGAGACAGCAGCCATCGACGGAAATGGAGGCGCCGAGTTCGAGGTGATGGTTCCAGCCGGCGATGTTGATGCGCAGGCGGCGTCCGGAGGCGGTTTGCTCCAGCGATTCGACCAAGCCACGGTGTTGGATGAGACCGGTGAACACGGGCGGAAGCATAATCGTTCGCGCGCGGAGCGACCGCTGGATGGTCCGGATGAAACGGTCGGATCGGCCACGATTTCAGCCACTCTCCTTGACGCGACTCGGGCGCGTCTGGATACTGGCCGATTCGTATCGCCCGCCACCAGACCCGCCTTGCCCCCCCGATGCCCCGACCCATGCGGGGGTTCAGGCCCCGGAGAAGCCCGTTCATGAACCGCTGGCTCATCACGCACTCGCCGATCCTTTGGACGCTCGCCCTCTGCACGCTTTGCGGGCTGGTCGCAGTTGCCGGCGGATGCAGCAGCACCAAGAAGTCTGAGAAGGACGCCAGCGCGGAGGCAATCAAAAAGGCGGACGCCAAGTCTGAGCAAATCGTCCAACAACTCGATCGCGAGTATGTCATCGGCCCGACGGCGGCGGACGAGTTGAACTACCGCATCGCCTGGCAGTACGGCGGCGTGCCGAACACCACGATCAAGGCCACGGGCATTCGTGGCGATTCGGTGTACACGCTCGATCAGGAGAACTTCCTGACGCGCATCAACATGAACGATGGACAGAAGCGATGGCGCATCCAGGTGGCCGATCCGGTCGTGAAGGTGTTCAGCCTGAACGCCATCGGCGACAATATCTATCTCTCGGCAGGAAGCGACCTGATGGTGTTTGAAGCCGCCAACGGCAATGCGGTGGTCAGATGGCGCCTGGAGCGCGTTTCGAGCACGCACCCCGTGGATTTCCGAGATGATCTCATTTACGGCTCGCGCGGCGGCGACCTGATCTGGATCAACCGTCAAATCGGCTTCATGACCAAGGCGTACCATGTCAGCAAGACCTTCCGAGTCGGACCGGTGATCAAGGACAAGGTGCTTGCGGTTGTGGGCGTCGAAGGCGAAGTCCTCGTGCTCAATCCCGAGACTGCGACTCAGTATTGGAGCAAGCGGCTGCTCGCGCCGGCAGTGTGCAAGCCGGTGATCGGCGACGACATGCTGTACGTCGCGGCGACCGACCAGTATTTGTGGGGATTCGATCTCGCCACTGGCCGCGCGTCATGGAAGTACCTGTGCGATGCTCCCCTGACCGCTTCGCCAACGCTCGTTGGCGATCGCATCTTTCAGCAGATTCCCGGCAAGGGCCTTTCGTGCTTCAACGCGATTCCTGTTGACCTTCCCGGCGGCGAACTGCTCTGGACGAATGAGAAAGTCACGGGAAACGTGATCCTGGCGCGGCGCGGTGACCTGTACGCTTGGGACACCGAAACCAAGCGGCTCATGGTCCTTGACGAAAAACGCGGACTGACGAAAGCGCGAATGGACCTTCCGCAGGCCGACTTCATGTTCACCGGCGGCGAGAAGGGCGAGGATCTGTTTGCCGGATGCAAGGACGGCCGAGTCGTGCGACTCGTTCCTCGGAACTGATCTCCGACGACTTCGACGCAGAGCGTGGCCATGCAGGCAGCAGGCCGGATTGAAGGGATGAGCTGCCTTGGCCGTTTCGCCTATTGCGGCGACGCGGCGTCGGGTTGTACAGCCGGCGCAACGCCTTTGCTGGCGGTCGGCTGAGTCGATGGCGACTTTACCATCGCTTCGACCCAGAACACATCAGCGACGTCCTTTCGAACGAATTCATACGTGACTTCGTCAAAGCGATTGAGCGCGGAATCTTCGGTGATGAATGCGCCGCCGCCGGCGACGTCTTGGTCGTCGCGATAGCCCACCAGCAATCTGCTGTGACCAGAGCCGGCAGCGACCGGATATCCAGACGCGAGCACGCGCTTGAGCTCGGCGAATTGCTCGTCATTCACGCCAAAGCGATTCGGCGTCCACGGAACGATCCAATGCACCATGATTGTGTCGCGCGCTCCCTCGTGAACCCGCGCCGCCTCCGCGGTCGCTTCCGCAGAGGGCGTCGCCTTCACGTCGAGGGCCTTCTGATACGGCATGTTGCTTTCCGAACACAGGCCGTATTTGGCGAATCCTGCAAGCGCGTTGTGGAAGAAGTTGCCGTCGGATGGATGCCCGACGACCTGACTCGCGGCCCAGTTCAGGTACTCGGGGCTGAGGCGCGTGGCTTTCCCATCCCGGACAGCGATCGCAAACTCGATGGCCTCGCAGGTGGTGAAGATCGAACACGTGCCGCGTGCTCCCTGCGGACGCGGCGGCAGATCGAGTTCGAGCAGCCGCGGTCGCAAATCAACACTCGCTGGGATCGAGGACACCCCCGTCGGGGCCGTTGATGCGGGCGGATCAGATACGAAATCGGGCAAATCGCACCGTGCCAAGGCGCTCATCGCCCA
>CAZCGB010000367.1:0-3901 GCA_964498045.1 uncultured Isosphaeraceae bacterium | reverse complement strand
GGCAGGAACGTCATCGGCGTGTGCCAGTCCATCGCGTGCGAGGTGTGCGGCCACCAGGCGATCCTCGATCACCTGCGGAAGAAACTTGATTTGGAGCCGCACGAAACCAGCGAAGACGGGCGACATACGCTTCTGGCGATGGAATGCCTCGGCGCGTGCGACGGCGCGCCGTGCATGCTCGTCAACGGCAAACTTCACGAGAACTTGACACTCAAGCAGGTGGATGAGATCGTCGACCGCCTGCCGCAGTGAACCGACATCCCTCGACGTACGATCGCTGACGCCCACGCATTGCAATGCGTGGGCGTCGTCGTCATGATGGCGCATGTCATGCATGATCCTGGGCGAAAACCTCTGATGCGAAGTCTCGGCGAATTCGTCGGCCACATCGTCAAGGGCATCCGCGCCAATCCCGCGAAAAAGGCTGTGCGCAACGAGGTGCAGGAGACGCTGCGCGAGGACGGCGTGATCCTTCGCCGAACAACCATCGAAGAGATTGAATACAAGAAGCCGCACTAGCCGTTGGCGGCCTGCCGCTCATCGAGCCCGATTCCCATGACTTCGCCCGCACGCGCACAATTCGAGTCCAGCAAGAACATCGGCTACGAGCAGTGGCACGACGGCGTCGGCTACGACATGGACGCCTTTGCCGCGATGTCGCCCGCCGATCGCGCCGCCGAGGCTGAGATCGCCATGGCCAAGAGCGATCCCGATTGGCGCGACCTCGACGTCGTTGCCGCGCATGGCACGGCCGAATGTTACGCGCATCTCCGCGACCTGCTGCTGCATGAGTCCATCGAAACCCGCGCCCACGCGCTGGGCCGGCTCATCGACGCCGGCCAGACGCCCGGTTCGGTCGCCGACGTGCAATTGGCGCACATCATCGACGCGCTGCCTGATGACAGCGACCACTATCCGGATCTCACGCAGGCGATGTACCTCGCCCAGCAGCATGCCGGGCCGATCAGCAAACTCTCGATGCTGCGCGGCGCGCAGACGCGCGGCACGCTCGCGCTGCACCTCGCTTCGCACCTGCTCGATTTGTCCATCGACTGCCCCGACACCGCGGCGTTCGACCCGCGCTTCCGGCCCATCCTGCTGCGGCTGCTGCCGGGCAACGATCAGCGCGATCGCGAAGCCGCCTTCGCCGAGATATGCAAGGTGCTGGGCATTGATCCGGCGACAATCCCGAATGAGGACGCGCCAGATCGATGGAAATGGGCGGAAAAAACCTGGCCCCGCACATGAACCGCGAGCCCGATTCGCGATGATTGGCGGGCCCGGCCGAACGCTGCGCCCGTCACGCTTCAATGCCGTTTCCTTGATTGAGGCTTCGTCGCCCGGATTGCGTCGATTCCTCGTACATTGACATTGGAAAGCGAGAGTTCGACGCCATGTGGTTCGCCATCCTGATTTTCACCGCCGTCACAGCGGCTCTCTGCGTCCTTTCAGCTGCGCTTCTTCGATTGCAGCCCATGGGAGCCGAGCCCGGCATGGTGAATCGCTTCGCGGGCATGACCATCGGCCGCGGTTTCCGCCTCACCAATCGATTGCGGCTCACCGGCGACAGGCAGCTGGTCGTCGCCACCCTTGTCGCGTGGCTGATGTGGACCGCCCTCGGCGGATGCGCCATCGCCATCGTCTCGCCCGGCTACGACCCCCAGCGCATGTGGCTGGTGTATGGAATCCTCAGCGCGATCGTCGGCGCGGTCATCGGCTTCGCGCTGGCGTTCTTCGCCAGCGCGTACTACGCGAAGGTCACGAAGATGAGCAATTTCGAAGGCGCGGCGGGCTATTTCGTCATGTTCATGGCCCTCATCGGCGGGATCATCGGCGCGCTCGCGGTCGGCATCGCCACGACGCTGTTCTTCCATCAGCAGGGGCATTGAGCGCGGCGTCGCCGGCATGGACTGGTATCTTCAAGTCACTCTTGGAGAGCCACCCATGCACGACATCACTCGACGCAACGCCATGAAACTTGCCGCAGCCGCCGGCGCGATGACAGCCATCGGCGGGGCGCCTGCAACGGCGCAATCGCCGCCGCCGCTCAAGCCTTCCGAAAGGCCCGGCGGAGATCCGATGGATGCGCAGGCCGTGCAGACCGACCGCGACTTCGTGATCGCCGCGGGCATGACCGAGGCCGAGGCTGATTGCTGGGAGACGATCGCGAAGGCGGCGGGCCAGTTCTTCGATCTTCCCGAACTGCATCCGATGGACGCCGCCGAGATGGCTAGCGCGATCCACGTCGTGCAGAACAAACTGCTCAGCCGCCCGACGTATCGGCGGTATCTTGAGCTGGCCAAGGCCGCCAAAGGAGCGCATCCATGAGCATCATCAGAGTCGTCAGCCACGCCGCCATCATTGCCTTCGTCGCGTTGGGCGGCGGATGCAAGACTTCACCCACCACATCCAATCCATCGTCTGCCCGATCGCTGGTCGGCGCGTGGCGCTCCAGCGTGCAGTTCGAGACTGGCGACTACGCAGCCGTCAAGGACCTGCGGTTCCTCTACGTCTTCAATGCCGACGGCACGATGATCGAGTCGTCGAACTACGACAGCGCGCCGCCCGTGCCGCCGGCCTACGGCGTGTGGAGGCGCATCGGGCACAACGAGTACGAGGCCCGGTACATCTTCTTCGCCACCTCGGCGCCCGCGACGTTCAATGACCTCAGGAAAGCCGGCTGGAGCCCCGCCGGCTACGGCGTGCTGCTCGAACGCATCAGCATGGACCCCGCAGGCCAGTTCTTCGATTCGATGATGCGGCTCGACATGTACGACAACGCGGGCAACTCGATCGGCGAACCCAGCCTCGCGCACAGCCGCGGTGAGCGCTTCACGTTCAACCCGGTTCCGACGAGCCAGCCGGCCGGCCAGCAGGTCGGCCAGCAAGAGAAGGGAACCGCCCGTTGACCGCCACGAAAACAATCTCGCGCCCCGCCGCCTCGGAACACGCGCCGTACTACGGCAACTACATCTCCAAGGTGCAGGGCGATGACGCCCTCGCCACGCTCGAAGCCCAGGCCCGCGAAGTCGAACCGCTGCTGCGCGGCATCCCCGAATCGCAGGCAACGGTGCTGCACGCGCCGTACACGTGGACGCTCAAACAGGTGATCGGCCACCTCATCGACGCCGAGCGCATCTTCGCCTACCGCGCGCTGCGCTTCGCGCGCGGCGACACCCAGCCGCTGCCGGGCTTCGATGAGAATGCGTACGTGCCCGAAGCGAAATATGAACGGCTGTCAGTGAAGGATCTGGTGGATGAGTTCGCGGCTGTCCGCCGCGCGACGATCCTGCTGTTCCGCAATCTGCCCGACGACTGCTGGACGAGGCAGGGTGTGGCGAGCGGCTCACCCATGAGCGTGCGTGCCGCGGCGTACACCATCGCCGGGCATGTGAACCATCACATGGCGATCATCCGCAAGCGGCTGGGCCTCACTTCTTCGTGAACTTCATGGGGATGCCGAACGCGCTGCTTTCATATGCGCCGTTGACCCACTTGAGCACCATCGGCGTCGAGTCGTCCAGTTGGGTGTAGAGCACGTCGCCTTCCATCTGGAACTTGCCGGGCTTGGTGAAGGGCTTGTCGCCCATCTGGCTGCCGGGCACGGGCGTGAAGGCGAACGCGAACTTGTCGCCGGGCTGGAACTCAATGGTGAACGTGCCGTCGGCGTTGGTCGCGGACCATGTGCCGGCATTCGGCGGCGGCGTGCGCGTGGAGACGTTCTTCGCTGCGCCAGCCGCGCCGCCCTTGCACATCTTGCCGAAGATGTTCTGGGTGTCGGTGATGCAGTCGCCGTCGCGGATGAATGTGACGGCCATGCTGTCAGGCATCTTGACGATGATCTTCTCGCCTTCGACGGTGTAGGTGCCGGGCTTGCCCTTCTCGTCGCCCATGGAAGCGG
>CAZCGB010000366.1:0-3910 GCA_964498045.1 uncultured Isosphaeraceae bacterium | reverse complement strand
ATGAGAGGAGTTGAACCTCCAAGGGATTTTACTCCCACCAGAACCTAAATCTGGCGCGTCTGCCAATTTCGCCACATCCGCGAGGCTGGACGGGCAATAGTACCCGCTGTCGCGCACGCCGCCAACTCCGGTCGCGCTTCGCCCTTGACGGCGTTCAGGATTGATCCGGTTCCGCGGGCGCCGACTCGTCAACTGGCTCGTCGGGTTCAACATTGGGCTGACTGGTCGCCAGCTTCTTCAATCGGCGATTGACGGCGTCGATCAGGCGCTGGGTCCGCTCCTGCACAGCTGTGCCGCGCAGGTGATAGCTCAAGCCGATGAAGTCCCGATCCTCGAACACCATGTCGCCGGGAGTGCAGATGACCGGCGCATTGAGCTGCGCACGCAGCAGTCGATGGAACTTCCGGGCCAGCGCCTCGCCGCGCTGGTAATGCGTGCGGGGCAGCGGCGGATAGGCGAACATCACCTTCACGCCGCGCTTCTCGCACTCGGCGATGAATGCGTTCATTCGATCGATGTTGGCCTGCACGCTCTCCGGGCGGATTTTCACCAGCGTGTTCTGGTTGTTAGGTTTGCGAGGCTTGACGCTGGGATCGTGATAGCGGGTCAGGTCGCCGTAGACGTTCATGTCGTCGTTGATGGCCGGATCATTGTCGTTGTCGCGGATGATCACGTTGGCGATCGCCTGCCGGAAGACGATGCCCAGGTACTCCGCCACGCCCTGATCGAGCAGCCGCTTCCACTGCGGCCATGTGATGAACTTCCAGTTCGCCAGGCGCTGGGCCGCGACGCCCATGATCACCTGCGTCTCATCGCTGTTGGGCTCGGCGTTGAGCGTGTTGTACTCCAGGCTCATGACGACGAGATCGCCGGGGCGGAGCTCATCATCAATCTCGTTGATGATGTAGTCGAGCCGCAGGCCGCCGATGAGTCCCATGTTCACAGGGTTGTAGGGCGTCTGCTGCTCGATCATCGGCGAATCGAGGCCGAACAGCAGGTTGGATCCGCCGATGAGGATCATGCGCGGCGAAGACGCCTCGCTCAACCGCTTGTGCTTGACCACCGTCGCCGGCGAAAGCGGACTCACAATGCGCACGTCGTAGAAGAACCACAGCAACGTGCCGATCAGCAATGCCTGCAACAGGATGAAGACAAGGAGATCGCGAAGAAAGCGTGACATGGGTCGGTGACTCTCGGCCAGGTGTTTCTCTCGATGCGCTTCGGAGCTGTCGAATCGGGTCTCCGGTCTTGACGCTTTCAACACTTAGAACTGAAAATAAATGAACGCCCGCACGCCGCCGGTGCCTTCGTACAGGATGACCCAGAACACGATCGTGCAGATCAGCCAGCGAAGCGGACGAGGAAGGCCGGGGATGTCGAGCGGATGATCGTTTCGTCGCATGATCCATTCGCAGGCGACAAGTACGCCGAGATACACAAGCGTGCGCACATGCGCACGTTGCTCGTGAAAGAGCTCCCGCACTTCATGCCAGCCTTCGCCACTGAACATTCTGGTCGCGATGCGCTGAATGACGAGCGTGGCGTCGTGAAACGTGGCGGCACGAAAGAAGATCCACGCCGCACAGATGATCGAGAAGGTGGCCACGATCCGCGCGAGCGTTGCGACTGAGGGCAGGGCGCGCACACCCCCTGGAATGTCGCGCGGACCCGGATGATGCCCGCCGTGCCGTTGCGGCGGCCGGATGATCGCCGGCAGCGTGGCAAGTCCGTTGATCACGCCCCAGATGATGAAGTTCCATGCCGGCCCGTGCCAAAAGCCCGAGACGATGAACGTCGTCATGACGTTGAATACGCGGCGAACCGGGCCAACGCGACTGCCTCCCAGCGGAATGTACAGGTAGTCGCGGAACCACGTGGTCAGCGAAATGTGCCAGCGACGCCAGAATTCGGCGACGTTCTGCGAGAAATACGGATACGCAAAATTGCGCATCAGTCGGAAGTCGAAGAGTTTCGCGCAGCCGATGGCGATGTCGCTGTAGCCCGAAAAGTCGCAGTAGATCTGCCATGCGAAACAGACGGTCGCGAGCGCGAGCAGCGGGCCGTTCGCGGACGCTGGATCGTTGAAGACCGGATCGACGATGCGCGCGAGGTTGTCGGCGACCACCATCTTCTTGAACGCGCCCCAGAGCATCTGCCGCAGGCCGTCGCGGGCCGCGATCGGATCGAAATGACGCTTTGCCTGGAACTGCGGAAGCAGGTGCGTGGCTCGTTCGATCGGCCCGGCGACCAGTTGCGGGAAGAAGCTCACGAACGCCAGGAAATCCACCGGGTTTCGCGTCGCCTTCAGGTCACGGCGGTACACGTCGATCGTGTAACTCAGTGACTGAAACGTGTAGAAACTGATGCCCACCGGCAGCACGATGTTCAGCGTCGCCAATGACAAATGGAACCCCATCGACTCGGCGAGCGCCTGGGCGTTCTGCGTGAAGAAGTTGAAGTACTTGAAGAGCGCGAGCGTGCCGAGGTTGCTGATGAGGCTGATAATGAGCAGCGTCCTGCGGGCGGCGGCGGCCTGCGCTCGCTGAATCGCCAGGCCCAGGCCGAAGTCCAGCAGCGACGTGCCCAGCATCAGCGAGCAGAAGCGCCAGTCCCACCAGCCGTAGAACACGTAACTCGCCACGACGATAAGCAGGTTCCGCCACGACTGGCGCGGCAGCGCCCAGTACGTCGCGAACACGAGCACCAGGAAGATGACGAAGGTCAGCGAAGTGAAGATCATCGGCGTCGATGGCGCGCCGGCAGGATGCGCGAATCGCCTGCGATGCTACATCATTTGCCCTTGATCGGACTTGCGTGCCGAGGCTGGTACAGCGGCATGTTGCCTCCGCCGGGAATGCGGAACGTTGTGACCAACCCCCAGCCCTGGTCTTGGATATCGCCGGTGAACTCAACGCCGCGTTTCTTCAGATCGGCGACGGTCGCATGGATGTCATCGCACATCAGGTACATCTGATGATGCGGCCTCTCGCCGCCTTCAGCCGGATGCACGCCCAGTTCGGCGGGCGGCAGGGCAAAGATCAGCCAGCCGCCGCCCGCGTCCACGTGCTCGAGCTTGAGCACATCCTTCAGGAACGCCCGCGTCGTGTCGGCGTTGTCGGCGAAGATCATGTTGTGCACGGCGGTGATCATGGCAGACCCTCAAGCAGAAGTGCATCGATCGCTCGGCAGGAGCTGAACTGGTCAAACACAAGTGTGGCGCCGCCCACACGCGGTCAACACGAAACGCCCCGGCGCTCACGCGCGGCGCCGGGGCGGTCTCCTCCGATCAAATCGATGAATCGCAGCGGCGTTCGTCGTGCCGCGCAAATCGTTCATCATTCATCATCGTCTTCGTCCTCATCGTCATCCGCAGCCGCGCCGGCGCGTCCGCCCGCGGCCTTCGTCGGCGTCTGCGGGGCCGCCGCGGCTGCGCGCTTAGCCAGCACCTTCTCGCGGATCTCCTGGGCCAATTCGGGGTTCTCCCGCAGGAAATTCTTGGAGTTCTCGCGTCCTTGGCCGATGCGCGTGCTGCCGTAGCTGAACCATGCGCCCGACTTCTCCACCACCTCGTCAGTCACGGCGAGATCGAGCAGGTCGCCGGAGACGCTGATGCCTTCGTTGAACATGATGTCGAACTCAGCATCACGGAACGGCGGCGCGATCTTGTTCTTCACCACTCGCGCACGAACGCGGTTGCCGACGTTCGCCTCGCCTTCCTTGATCGAGCTGGTGCGGCGAATGTCGATGCGCACCGACGAATAGAACTTCAATGCGCGGCCGCCCGGCGTGGTTTCCGGGTTGCCGAACATCACGCCGATCTTCTCGCGCAACTGGTTGATGAAGATCACGACGCAATCGCTCTTGGAGATCGCGCCGGTGAGTTTGCGCAACGCCTGACTCATGAGGCGGG
>CAZCGB010000365.1:0-3910 GCA_964498045.1 uncultured Isosphaeraceae bacterium | reverse complement strand
AGCAGCGCCGACTGCATGCGCTTGGGCAGGTTGTCGCGCACGTGGCAAACGCCGTCGATTCGATAGCGCAGAATCACGCGGTCTGCCATCGGCTCGACGTGAATATCCGAGGCTCGGCTGCGCACGGCTTCCACAATCATTCGATGCACCAATCGAATGATGGGCGCGTCTTCGCCAGCGGAGATATCCACCGACGCGTCCACCGACCGATCGACCGTCACATCCACCGACTCGGTCACCAGCGACTCATCGGAGAACAGCCGGCCATCGCCGCCAGCGCCCCCGCCGCCGCCTTTGCCGTCGATGAAGGCCTTGATCACCGACTTGGGCGCGATGGCCGTGTCGATTTCGGTGTTGAGCCTGAACCGCAGCAGGTCCAGCAATTCCAAGTCCATCGGATCATGAATGAGTAGGCGCAGGCGGCCGTTCTGCTTGGTCAGGGGCAGCACGAGATGCTTCTTGACCAGGTCGGCCGGCATCAGTGACATGTCGACTTCATCGCTCGCGCCAGGGGCGTCGAGGTTGATGTACTTCATGTCAAATTGCGCCGCGAGCGCCTTGGCGATATCGGTTTCCTTGGCGAAGCCAGCCTCGACCAGCGCCTCGCCGATGCGCTTGCCCGATCCCTTGGCGATGCTGAGGGCCTGGGTGATTTGGGCCTCTGTCACCACTTTGCCTTCGAGCAGGATCTCGCCGATTTTCTTGCGCTTTCGTGCCATGGGTTCAGGTGTTTCGGAGCGGATCGGACGGGTGTAAGCAACCAGCAGGGATAAGCGCACGAGCGCAACAACAAACGCTTCGCCAAAGGCGATTGGCCGATACGTCTGGCCGGCGGACTGCTGCGGACGCCGCAGAGGCTCTGCGGGCCGGGAATCCCGTAGTATCGTAACCGGCGGCGACTCCCGCAAGCGCGCTTCGCCACCGATTCCCGATGGATACCGCTTCCTCCCCAAACTCCTCCGAAGCCCGGTCTGATCGGAACGTCCCCGCTCCGCGCGTCTTGATCACCGCTGGGCCCACCCATGAACCCATCGATCGAGTGCGGTACATCGGCAATCGCTCTTCCGGACGCATGGGCATCGCGCTGGCCAAGGCCTGCCTCGACCGCGGATGGCCCGTGACGTTGTTGCTTGGACCTCTGGCAGCAAACGGCATTTCACCGCCAACTCATCCGCAACTGCAGCTGCTGCGGTTCCAGACCGCAGCGGAACTGCAGACTCTGCTGCACAACCACTGGCCGACGCACGATCTGCTGCTGATGGCGGCGGCGGTAGCTGATTTCACAGTCGCCAATCCCGGAAAAGGCAAAATCAAGCGAGCAGGCGAGCAGCTACAGCTTGAATTGACCGCCACTCCCGATTTGCTGGCCTCGCTTGCGCCAATCACGCGGCCGGATCAGAGGGTTGTGGGCTTTGCGCTCGAACCCGCCGCGAACCTCGTCGCCGATGCCAGAAGCAAGCTCAAGAGAAAGAAATTGGACGCCATCGTCGCCAACCCATTGGAGACGATGGAATCGACGGCCATCACCGCGAGTCTCGTTCTCGCGAACGAAGCAGTCATAGAATCCCCGACCGGAATGCTCAAAGAGGACTTCGCCAAGTGGTTGCTCGATCATGTGAGCTTCCTGATCAACCGCTGATTTCAAGGCCGAGGTGTTGTGTGGCGTTCTCCTGCTCTGCAATCCAAGCCGCCTTGACGAAAATCATCGGTGTGATCGTCACACTTGGCCTGTTAGGAGGCTGCGATTGCGGCTACGACGCGGCCCGGTGGGACACCCGCCTGCACTGGGCCGCGGCCGAGCGCGGCGCAGCAACAATTCAGCAAGAGTTGAATCGCGGGATCGACGTGAACGCCCGTGATCGGAATGGAAACACGCCGCTGATTCTTGCCTGTGGCGGACATGGTTCGCCATCAAAGGTCGCAACTCTTCTGCGAGCCGGTGCGGACGTTGATGCCTCGAACGCGCGCAGGATCACGCCTCTCATGGTCGCCTGCACCGTTGAATGGCACGGGGCGCACAGCATATGGCGCGAGCACGAGGATGTGATCGAGGTCGTTCGCCTGCTGCTGAACGCACACCCGCAATTGGAACTGCGTGATGCCGCCGGCATGACCGCGCTCATGCATGCGGCACGCAACGGCGACGCAGAGCGCCTTGGACTGCTGATCCAAGCAGGAGCGGCGCTCGAGGCACAAGACCCGGACGGGTCGACGCCGCTCATGCTGGCCGCACAATACAACGCCAGCGTCGTTAATTGCCTTCTTACCGCTGGTGCCGATGTCAACGCGCAGGACAAGTTGGGATGCGCCGCATTGATGCGGGTCGCCTACGCCCGATACGCTGATCCCGCGTCGGCTATGGCGCTGCTCGCCGCAGGAGCCCGCCTGGAAGACGCCGATACCAACGGCTGGACCGCGACGATGCACGCCGCTTGGTTCGCTTCAACCAACGCCCTGATCAGGACGCTGCTCAACGCCGGCGCGTCGGCCGAACCAGCCGGCTGGTCACCATTGACGCAAGCGGCCATATGCGGCGACGTCGCTCGCATTGATGCGCTTCTCGCCAGCGGCGCGGACGCTGACGCGCGAGACCGGTTCGGGCGGACCTCGCTGATGTGGGCGGCCCGCTTCATTCAGATGGATGGCGGCGCGGCCATTCGGTCGCTCATCCGCGGCGGAGCTGATGTGAACGCCAAGGATGCGGAAGGCATGACCGCGCTGATGATCGCTTCAAATCAGGCCTGGCTCGAGGAGATCGACACGCTCATGCGTTCGGGGGCGAACAGGGAATCGGTCGATTCCCAAGGACGCACCGCACTCATGCACGCGGCCATGTCGAACACCGCTGAATACAAGGTCGAGCTGCTACTGAAGCATCGGGCGAGCGTCAACGTTGTTGACGGCGCGGGACGCACCGCGTTGATGTTTGCTGCCGGGCATGCGGACGTGAAAACAGTCGACCTGTTGCTGAACGCCGGAGCCGATCCGCACCTTCGCGATTCAGACGGTCGGCGGGCGATTGACTACGCGCGCGACGACAGCGAATCGATCGATCAACAATGGATCGTCAAGCGTCTGATGGCTGCTGAGGATGACGGCAATGAGGTGTCCTCACTGCGCGAATGACCGTGGGTGGCCGGAGGCGGAGCACGCCATATTTCGCGTCGTTTTCGCGATTTGCGGGCATACGAGAGCGGCTGCGCGAAATCCCGGATTCGGTGGCGTTTGATGTGTGCAGGGCCTGTTCCACGGTCGTGCGATCACGCATCACATCCGCTTGTTCGAACTCAAGGAGTACTTGCATGTTTCTGTTCACCCGATCTCGGCTTGCACCCGCATTGGCCATCGCCGTCGCATCGCTCTCGCTGGCGGCCTCTCCCGCGGCCACGCTCGCGCAGCAGCCTGCTGCTGAACAGGCCAATGGCCCAGCCACGCTTTCGCTCAACTTCGCCGGCGGCACAGCCGTCGATTATGTCGATGCCCTTCGCAAGGCCATGCCGAATGCCAACATCGTCGTGCTGGGAGACCTGGCGCGGGTAAACATGCTGCCTGTGCAGTTGAACGCTGTTGATCTGGAATCCGCGCTTCGCCTGCTCGACCAGCTGCCTCAGGCGCAGGGCGATTTGGCGGTGAAGGTGCGCGTTGAGAACGTGCGCACTTCGCAAGATGTGCCCGACGTGTTCGCCGTGTCCGCTGATGTGCGCGGCCGAATCCAGGGCGGTGGGCCTCAACAGACAGCCGTCATCTCCATGGCCGATCTGCTGGGTGAGAACCTCAAGCCGGCCGACGCGCTGACCGCCGTTCAAACCGCGCTGGAGCTGCTGGGAACCGACGGCGAGCCCGCGCGCATCAAGTTTCACGAGGAGACCGGCCTGCTCATCGCACGCGGCAATCCGGACCAGATGGAATG
>CAZCGB010000364.1:0-3912 GCA_964498045.1 uncultured Isosphaeraceae bacterium | reverse complement strand
GCGGCTCCATCTTCCTCGCCAGTCCATTCTCCATTGTGGTGATGCTGATGAACACGCGCGCCGCATCGTGCGATGCGAGTTCGCGCAGCACGTCGATGTCGCGCGTCACCAGGTGATTCTTGGTGATGATGCTCACCGGCTGTCGGAACTCGGCGCACACCTCCAGCAGCCTCCGCGTGATCCGCAGCTTCGCCTCCAGCGGCTGATAGCAGTCAGTCACGCCGCTGAAGACGATGGTTTCGGGGTTCCACTTCGGCGAATGCAGTTCGCGCCGCAGCATCTCCGGCGCGCCGTGCTTGGCCATGATCCTGGTCTCAAAGTCCAGGCCAAGCGAGAAGCCCAGGTACTCATGCGTCGGCCGCGCGTAGCAGTAGATGCAGCCATGCTCACATCCGCGGTAAGGGTTAATGGTCCAATCGAAGCCGAGGTCGGGCGAATCGACGACGCGGTTGATGATGGTCTTGCTGTCATCGCGCAGGGCGATGGTTTGCACGCGCGTGCCATCCTTGACTGAAGGATTGTCACGAATCTCGTCATCGAGATGCTCGCCGAGGACGTGCAGGCTGAGTTTCTCGAATCGATTCTGCGGGTTCAGCGTGGCCGAGCCGCGGCCGTGCGCCGGAAGCATCGGCGTGGGAGGCAAGGGGGTTGGCGGCGGCGGCTTGCGCATCTGCGATGATCCGAACAAAATCCAAACTCGCAGCGAAGCCTATCGTTCTGGATTGGGCCGATCAAGAGTGCCGGGAGCGGTCATTCACTTCTGTGGTGCATGCATTTGTTTGGACACGTAGGCATCTTTCTTCTCCTCCGACCAGGCCTCCCATTTCTTCGGGCACGAATCGCAGCAGAAGCCGATGACGTGGCCCTTGTACGTGGTTGTGGGGGCGGCCGGATCGACGTTCTTGAAGCCCAATACAGGGCAATGATCGTTGATTGACCCGAGCGAAGCCTGGTTTTCCTTGGCTTTTGCCGAGGATTGGCAACCGGTCAACACCATGCACGAACAGGCGGTCAAAAGCCCAATTCGGATGCAGCGGTGCAGTGATGCAAGCATGTCTTATCCCTTCAATTGGTGCGGCAAGCGGATGGTCTCCCACCCTCATGTTCTTGCAGACCGCCGATCTTTCATGATTGTCATGGATCAGGAAAGCGAATCAGCGCAGAATTGACGATGAACCGGCGTAGCAGATGATGAACGATGTGCTGCGAGCCGGCTTCGCGCTCGCCGGCGCATCAGCCAAGCGTCGGGCTGCTGAATGACGCACATGACGGAGCGACCTTGTCCACCGCGGAAGCCAGTTCTTCGCACACCAACTGGGCGCTGATCTACGACGCAGCGCACGGCGATCCCGCGCCTTCGAACGCGGCCATTGCGAAACTGGTCCGCCGATACTGGCCGGCGGTGTACGCGTACATCCGTCGCGCGGGAAGCGATGTGCACGAAGCCTCGGACCTGACGCAGGGATTCATCTGCGACGTGATCCTCGGCCGGGCGCTGTTCTCGCACGCCGATCCCAAGCGCGGCCGGTTCCGTTCACTTCTGCTCACCGCACTTGCGAATTATCTGCGCGAGCGGCATCGGCATGACACGCGCAGCAAGCGTTCGACGGGCGTCAAGCCCCTGCAGCTCGATGACGCGGAGCTTGCGGCGGCGGCGACGGAATGGACCAGTTCGCCCGAGCATGCGTTCTGCGCGCAGTGGAACGCCACCCTGATTCGCGACGTGCTCGACCGCGTGCGCGAGGGCTGCCTGAAGGCGGGGCTGGAAGCCCATTGGGAAGTGTTCGAAGCCCGCGTGGTGCGGCCGATGCTGTTCAATGAGCCGCGCATGCCGTACGCGAAACTGGTTGAGCGCCTGGAACTCGCGGATGCGGCCCAGGCGGCGAACATGATGATCACGGTCAAGCGACGGTTTGTGCACGCCCTTGTGCAGGAGGTCGCCTCGACGGTCAGCGACCCGATGCAAGTGGAGGAGGAGCTTCGCGAGTTGGTCCGCGACCTGGAGCGGCAAACATGAGCAACAATCCACGCAACAAGAGCAGGTCCAAGCTGCAGCAGGAGGTCCAACCGGTCGCCGAGGACGACGCGCCGCTGGAGATCGAGCGCGATCAGGACGACGAGGCGCCAGGATATGCGACGACGCGGCCGCAGCTCGGCCCCGCCATGGAACGCGGGGCGCATCGCGTGGTCAATCGCGCCAATGAGACGATGCAGGATGACGATCAGGACCTTGGCCTGGACCAGGTTGATGAGGACGAGGTCTTCACCGGCAATCACAATGCCGAGACGGCCATCGAGCTTCGCCCGCCGGTGATGATTGATCGCGCATTGATGGGCGATGAAGCCGGCCACATGAGCGACATCCTGAACTGGGCGCTCGACAGCATTCACGAACCGGCGGTCGCCGCGGCCGACTGGCTGGCGCGCGACATCGACCCCGATCAGCCGACCGCCACGGCGCTGCTGAGCGATCCGACGATCACGCTGGCGATGGTGAAGCAGGCCAAGAGCGTGTTCAAGACCATGCGCATCGTGGGTGAGAAGTCGGCTGATCGGCGCATCGGCGCGCGGATGTACGCCGCCGCCATCGCCGCGGGACTTGTCCGGCATCGCACGCTTGTCAGCCGGCAATCAGGAGAAGCGCTCGTCCGCGGCTTCCAGGGCCTGCTGGATGATCATCGAATGCCCTCGCAATTGCGCGATCTCGCGGGCATGGCGTTGTGCGTGTTGAAGGAGAAGCGGTTCCGTGTCGATGCGCAGGAAGGCGCGGCTCCGCGCGCGACGCGCAAGCCGCCAAGACCGCAGCCGCGCAACACCGGCAGATCCGCCGGCGGCAAGTCCAGCGGCGGCAAGTCGCGCAGGAGATGATTGGCCCGCGCGGTTGAGCGACCGGCAACGGCGCGCCGCGGCTATGCTCAAGCCATGGCCGCGTACGGATTCGAAATCGAGCGCAAGTACCTGCTTGATCGCCTGCCGCCGCTGCCCGCAGGCTCCGAGCGATGGCGCATCGAGCAAGGCTATCTGCTGCCCGCCGCGGAGAAGCTGGAAATCAAAGCGTCAAGCACGGCATGCGACGTCGAGTTCGCGTACGGCCGCCTGCGCCGCACCGTCATGCCCGATGGCTCGATCGTACACACCCATACGGTCAAGACCGGCACCGGCGTGCGTAGATCGGAGCACGAGCGGGAAATCACCCCGCGCGAATTCGATCAGCACTGGCCACGCACCGAGGGGAGGCGCATCCGCAAGACGCGATGGCGCGTCCCCCATGGCGATGTCGTATGGGAAATCGACGACATCGAAGAGGGCTGGATCGCCCTGGCGGAAGTGGAGTTGGAGACGCCCGATCAACCCGTCTCGCCGCCGCAATGGCTTGCGCCGCACATCGTGCGTGAAGTGACTGACGATTCGACGTACACGAACTCGGCACTGGCGGAGCGCGTGAAGACGGTCTGGTAGCGCCTCGCTACTCCTTGCGCACCAGTGTGGTGCGCATCCACTGGTTGCCCTTGCGGCTGCTCATCGCGTGCTCGGCGTCGTCGTAGTCGGTCGTGGAATACACGACGCGGCTGAGGCCGAGCGTCAGTTCGTCGCCGTCGCTCAAGGTCGCTTCGTTGATGATGGTGACGCCGTTGAGCTTGATGCCGTTGGCGCTGCGGTAGTCGGCCGCAATGTGGCCGCCATCGCCGGCACGACGAATCTGCAGATGCCTGCGCGACATCTGCGGGTCAATGATCTGAAACGTGCATTCCTCATCGCGGCCGACCGTGACCAGCGCGTGGGCCGCCAGGGCGAAATGCGAGCCAGCAGCGGGGCCATCGATGACGATAAGACAAGCCATTCGCGTATCTCCTGAATCGATCGCGCACATGGTACTCTTGTGCGCGTGCCGGAGCAGTCCACCAATCCGCC
>CAZCGB010000363.1:0-3914 GCA_964498045.1 uncultured Isosphaeraceae bacterium | reverse complement strand
ATGGTTGCCGACTACGTGCGAGGCGCCAGAGATGGCCTTGCGCGCGACAGGAACTGATGACCGACTCGTCTCAGGCGTCGCGAATCGCGCAACTCTGGGCGCAACACCCAGAGTACCCAACGGTGCACATGGCGACACAATCGCACCCGACGCTCAGTTGAGTGACGGAGCATCGACTCGATCGCAACCCCTTCGTCAGACAGGCACTTGCGCAATCGGCCACAACGATGCACAAAAGCGGGTGATCGGACTTGAACCGACGACATTCACGTTGGCAACGTGACGCTCTACCACTGAGCTACACCCGCGTGGGGACGAATAGGATAGCAGCCGGCAACACCTTGGCAAGTCCGATCGAACCAGACGCCGGCAGGTCGGAAGTTGGCGCTGGCTTTCAGTTCCATCGGCCGATTTTATGGGCGACTGCAACGCGCTTTTCCAAGCGATGGTGTTCGACAATCTCCTTCCTGCCTGCTTGAAGACTTGAATGCCTTACACCGTCACCGAATTCGAATCGACTCCGAATCCCAATGCCGTGAAGTGCTGGCTCGATCGTCCAATCAGTCAAGGCCCACGGAGTTTCCTCAGCGCCCAAGCGGCCCGGGAAGATGCGATCGCTTCTGCACTGTTTGCCGAGGCCGGCGCGACGACGGTCCTGTTCAACGGTGATTGGCTGACAGTGAACAAGCCCGCTCATGCCGATTGGGGAAGCGTCAAGGCGAAGATCAATCGCGTACTGAGCGCGGCAAAGTAGTCCTTTGAACTCCCCCGTGCCGAGTTGGCACGATACGCTTGCACGCGCATGGCGAAGCGGCATCGTGATGTTCGGCAAAAGGAGTTGATCGAATCGCTGTGCGCGTGGTTCGATCGCGAAGCCCGCGACTTGCCGTGGAGGCGGAAGCGAACTGGCTACGCTGCGCTGGTCTCGGAGATGATGCTTCAGCAGACACAGGTGTCGCGCGTTGTCGCGTGCTACACGCGCTTCGTCCAGAGATTTCCGACTGTGCAATCGCTCGCGCGAGCGAAAGAACGAGACGTGCTCGCTCTGTGGCAGGGCATGGGGTACTACCGTCGCGCGCGAAATCTGCATGCGGCGGCGAAGATCATTGTGCGCGAATTCGCCGGCGTGGTGCCCTCTTCGGTTGCTGATCTGCTGCGGCTGCCGGGCGTCGGGCGATATACCGCAGGCGCGATCGCGTCGATCGTCTTTCAAATGCCGGAGCCGATTGTGGATGGAAATGTCGAGCGCGTGCTCATGCGCGTGCATGCGCGGCGGCCAGGAAGGGCGAAGCCGCCGACGCGAACGGATGCGAAGCAGCGCGCCTGGAATTGGATCGCCGCCAGGAATCTCGTGGAGAGCGCGGCGCGGCCCGGAGTATTCAACGAAGCGATGATGGAACTCGGCGCGACCATCTGTTCGCCCGCACCCGCGAGTCCGAACTGCGGCGCGTGCCCGATCGCACAATGGTGCAAGGCGCGGAGATTGGGCCTGCAGAACGTCATCCCAACTCCAATGGTGCGTGCGATACCACAAGCGGTGCATCACCATGCGGTGATCATCACGCGCGGCCGCTCAAATCAGATTCTCTTCGAGCAGCGGGGCGATGACGGCATGTGGGCGGGAATGTGGCAGACGCCGACCATCGAATCTGAAAGTCCGCTTGATCAAAGCGCGATTCGCACAAGACTGCCGGTTCATGTCGTCGGTGCATTGCATTTCTGCGGCCGGTTTATTCACTCCACCACGCACCGCCGAATTCAATTTCATGTGTTTGCAGGTCGGAGCATGGCACGTCGGGGTACATGGCGGCGATTGGACAACTTGGCGAATGTGCCACTGAGCAGCGCCCAACGCCGCGTCCTTCGGTACTTCGAGGATCAACCTGTCACAGCAAACCTGCGCAGACAATGACCGTTCAACCTGCAAATCTCGCACACTGCAGATGAACGCCGCAAAGCGTCACCTTTCAGTCGCCGCCAACGATTTGCGGCACGTGCTTCGCAAGCTGAATAACGGGAGATGGCTGCTCTTGATGGCGCGAGAAGCTGATCACCTGATTGGATGAATTCGTCATCTCGATTCCATGTAAATTCCTGTGAAGTCGGCCGCTTGAGTCGATGTCGATTCATCAGGAACTGGCTGGACAACCACGGAGTTTCAGCAACATGATGTGAAACTGGAGAGGAGAGTCCGCAAATTTGCAGTGGGTATGCATCAAAACCGTTGCACCTGCGAATAGTCGGGTTCATACTGTTCCGGTCGTGAATGAACATGCCGGAAGAGAAGGCCAGCATCTGAAACAGGTCGCCGTTGTCTCCGCGCCGTGTAGGCGACGGGGCTGGTGACTGAGCCCGCCAGCAAGGAAAAGGATCGATGAAAAGCACGTCAAAGGCCCGGAAAGCCGTGGTCGGGGCGACCGTATTCGCAGCCACTCTCGCGACGCAGCAATCAATGTCGCTGGCGCAGCGCGCTCCGCAGACCGCACCGGGGCTGCCTCCGAAGATCGCCGAGCTTCCACTGGTGGTGATTCCAGCAGAAGTCCCTGACGAACCCGTGGTCATTGACGGCCACACGTTCAAGTCGTGGCAGGAGTATTTCTCCTCTGCATATTTCGCCCAGAACAACAAGCGCTGTGGCTTTACACCTGGCCCGTTCGCGGATGTCCCTGAAGAAGGCGGCGTCGCAGGTGGATCGACCGCCGACTGCGCTGCGAGCAACACCAATCCGGGCGGCGCCGCGATCTATGCCCCCACCGCGATCAAGTTTCGCATTCCCATGATCGTGCACAACATCACCAGCGGGGCGACGGGAACGCTCAGCGATTCGCAGATTCAGGCGAACATCGTCGTCATCAACGAGGATTTTCTCGCGCTTGCTGGCACGCCTGGTGCGTCGGGCAATAACGCGCAAATCGAATTCGTGCTCACGAACGACTTCCCCACTGCGCTGGGCGGCGGAACCACCACCGGCAACGGCATCATGCGTTACAACAACGCCACATGGTACAACGATGGTGGAGCGTATTACGCCACCATCGCGCGCGATCCGGCGAACTACTTCAACCTCTACACCAACAGCGCTGGCGGCGGCGGTACGCTCGGGTACACCACAAGCACGCAGCCGCTTGGCGGCTCGGGCATCAACACCTCCACCGATCGTGTGGTCATCCTGTGGTCCACCGTTGGCGACCCATGTCCTGTCGGAGGAATCTATTGCGCAGGCCGCACATTCACGCATGAGATCGGGCACTACCTGGGCCTTTACCATACGTGGGATTTCGGCTGTGACACAGGCGGTTGCGCGACGACTGGTGACCGCGTCTGTGATACCAACCAAATCAGCACGCCGACGACCAACTGCCCGGCATCAAAGACGACCTGCACTGACGGCGCAGACAACTTCCGCAACTACATGGATTATCCGCCAGACACGTGCTACACGAATTTCACGGTGAATCAGAACAACCGCATGCGCTGCGTGCTTGACAACTGGCGGACCAACCTCGCGTATCGCATCCCCATCTTTTCCGGCAGCTTCACCTCGACTCCCAATGTGATGACTCCCAACGTCATCTTCAGCGGCACGACGGTATGCGATGCCGACGACGCCCAGCCGGGCATGTCCGACGGCGCGGGCGACACTACTGGCGCGTACGCCGGTTCGCCGACTCTCGCGGAAAAGGGTGATGAGGTCGCATATGCGATCAACCATACCGGCGGCAACCTGAAGGTCACGCTCACTGGCCTGTCCAGCGATCTCGACCTGTTCATCCTTTCTTCGGCAGGCACGCCGGCGTCCACGCTCGCTCGTTCAACGAATTCCGGAAACGCGAGCGAAACGGCCACGATCGATGCCGCCCCTGCCGGCACCTATTACGCCGTCGTCGAGACCTTCGCTGTGAGCAGCCACAGCG
>CAZCGB010000362.1:0-3914 GCA_964498045.1 uncultured Isosphaeraceae bacterium | reverse complement strand
GTGCCGATCACCGGCCGCCGCATCGCCAGCGCCTCCATCATCACCACCGGCAACCCTTCGGCGAAGCTCGGCTGCACCAGCGCACGGGCATTGAGCAAATGCTCGCGCACCGTCGCCTCATCCACCCAGCCAGTGATGGAAATGCGATCCTGCAGTCTCGCCGCGGCGATGGCCTGCTCCAGTTCGGCCCGCATCTCGCCGTCACCTGCCAACACGAGTTTCGCATCGACGCCTTCATCGCGCAATCTCGCCATCGCTTCGATCAACAGCAACTGGCCCTTCTGGGCGGACAATCTTCCCACGCTCAGCAGCGCCTTCGACTGCGGCGGAATGGGCTTCGCGCGATCGAAGAACTCGGTTCCCACCGTGCAACGCACGACGTGGATCTTCCGCCAGTCCCTGGATTCGCTCCAACGCCTGATCTGGGCCGAGCAGAAATCGCTGATCGCGCACACGAACGCCGCGTCGGAGACCTTTCCGCCCAGGCTGAACGCGCGCGGCGAGTCGAACTCGTCCGGCCCATGCACAGTCATGCTGTAGCTCAAACGATCGCCGCTCAGGCACCGCATCAACCGCGCGACAGCCGCGGCGTTGGTGCCGAAATGCACGTGCACATGCTCGATGCTCTCGCGTTCGCATATGCGCAGCAGCACCGCGGCTTCCCACAGGTAGGCCACATGCCGCAGCACACCGCGATCGCTGACTTTGCTCATGCGCCACATCATTCCCATCGCGCGCAGCCAGCGCAGCGGATGCCGCAATTTGACTGCGGCGATCGACATCAGCATGCCGGACTTCGGCAGATTCAGGCAGACGATCGTCTTCCGGGCTTCCTCCCGATCAGCCGCGTCGGCGATCGCGCCACCCGCCCCACGAATGGCCATGCGCACGACGTGGTGGCCGCGACGCTCGAGTTCGAGGATCTCGCGGCGGATGAACGTGTGACTGACTTTCGGATATTCGGTCGTGAGATACGCGATGCGCAGCGTCGGCTTCGCGGCGACGCCATCGGAAGCGCGCGAATTTGAGCGCTGCTGTTCGATCATCGCCGCGCCGCTCACGCGCCGCCTCCGTTCGCCGCCACCGCGCCGCCATCGACAGAGGCCGCCGGGCCCTTGTACTCGATCAACTTCGTCCTGCGGCCGCGGAGGCGGTTCCACCAGTATTTCAGCATGCCCTGCAGTTCCGCGAACTTGCCGGCGACGCAGTAGTTGGCGTACAGCGAGGCGTCGCGCGGAGAGTCGCCGTGCTGATCGATTCGATACGAGCGGATGCGGGCCCACAGCACGAGATACAAACCGAGCAGAACGAAACTCGCTCCCCAGGTGAACCACGCCAAGCCGAGCGCGACCAGCGGTAACACGACCGACCACTGCGCAATCGATCGCACCGCGTGTCCGCAATAGCCGTCAACGTGGCCATGCATCGCGTGGCCTTCCGCATAGGCGTGGCCGCTGCGCACGCTGCGCTTCCACCACTGCGTGAACCGCGTGAGTTGGGCGTCGTGCAAAGTCATCTCGGCGTCGATGCGAAGAATCCGCCACGGCGCGGCGGCATGCCGCATGCGCCAGCACATCTCCGGCTCCTCGCCGGCGATGATCGACTCGTCGTATCCCCCCACTTGCTGGAACGCCTCGACGCGGATCAAGGCGTCCCCGCCGCACGCGTCCGCTTCGCCCACAGGCGTGTTCCATTCCATATCGATGAGGAAGTTGTAGATCGTCGCATCGGGATGCCGTTCGCGCCGCCGGCCGCACACGACGGCGACATTCGCGTGGCCGTCTGTGCGCATTTCCTTCAATGCGCGGTCGATCCATCCTTCGACGACTTCGCAATCGCCGTCCACCACGTGCACGAACGCAAGTTCGGGCTTGATCTCCAGCAGCCGCTTCACGCCCGCGTTGCGCGATCGTGCTGCGGTAAAATGAATTGAGGTGTCGAGTTGCACGACTTCGACGCCCAGCGACTTCGCCATGTTCACACTGTCGTCGGCGGAACCGGAATCGACGTACACGATCGCCGCAACCTTGCCTTTCACCGACTCCAGGCATCGGCGCAGACGATCGCCTTCGTTGCGGCCGATCGCCACGACGCCGACACAGGTCTTCGGATCGTCAGCGGCGCTCATGCTGCCGGGGCCTTCGCTTCCGCCCGCCACGTCGGATGTCCCGTCTTGGCGATGCGCTTGAACGTGTCGCATGTGAGGCAGTCGTTTCCCAGCCAGCGGCCGAGGATGGCGAGGTCGGCATCAAAAACCTCGCGCAGGCGCTTCAGGCTTGCCTCGGAGAGTTCGGGGCGTTCCTTCATCATCCACGCGCTCTTGACGCGCTCGCGCCACGCACGCGGCACAAGGTTCCTGCGCAACGTCGTCATGCCGGGGAACTTCGCGATCGCATCCCGCCACGGGCTCGTGCGCATGCGCTCGCTCGAAACGTTCTGCTCTCCCAGCGTGTGATCCCATTTCGGCTGACCCGCGTATCCGATGAACGCGCACACGCGCTCCAGCGTCTGCTGCTGATGGCTGGTGAAGTGCTCGAAATACAGGGGCAGGATGTTCCCGCGCCCCAAGATGTCGATGAACGGCTGCAATTGCATGGCGAAGCGGCTGTACGCGATCATCTCGGGATTCGTGTCGAGCGCCTCGTCGATCGTGCCGCTGACGAAACGCTGCGTCCATTCGTGGATGTACTGCGAGATCAGGCGCTCGATGGGATGCCGCATCATGTAGATGATCTTGACGTCACGCGGCAGGTTCTTGCGCATGCGGTCAATCGTCAATGGATACGTCGGCAGCTTGCTGTAATGCGTGCTGGATTCTCCGCAGATGTCGCCTGGTTTGGCATCGGCGAACAGACCTCGGTACCACGTCATGCCGCGCGTCCATTCCTCATCGTTGCTGAAGAAGTTAGGCTCCTTCGGCGTGGACATGAACAGCCCCGGCTGCCGCGCGAGTTGCTCGTGCAGCGTGCTGGTGGCGCATTTCATCGCGCCGATGATCAGGAAATCCGGAAGGCGTCCGGACGATGCGCCGTTGTCTGCGCTCACATGTCACCTCCGCGCTGCGCCTGTGGCGCGCGCATCGGCATGAGCCAGTTGGTCCAGTTGTCCAGGCATTCGCGCTCGCACACGTCGGGCGTCTTGCGGCCGAAGGTCTCGCGCGCCCACGCGATCGCACGGCCGCAGAGCCACAGGAAGTTGGTCATCCACAAACCCAGTGTTCCGCCGTAAAATTTGGCGTAGTACCGGCTTCGTGCTTCGTAGTAATACTTCGGCACGCGTCTTCGGGCCTTCATCGCGCCCTTCACGCTGCTTGATCCGCCGCGCAGGTGCACCACTTTCGCCTTGGGCCAGTGCAGGATCCGCCAGCCGGCCTTGCGAATGTGCCGCGAGTAGTCCATGTCTTCGAAGTACATGAAATACTGATCATCCATGAAGCCGATCTGCTCGACCACTTCGCGGCGAATGAGGATGCACGCGAAACTCTCCCACTGCGGCTCCATCGGCTCGTCAAAGACCCCCATCGGCACAAGTCGATTGGCGAAGAATCGATCAAGCGGACCAGTGCCGGCGGCGTCGAGGAACTCCGTCAGCGGCGAGCGATAGCGGAAGCAGCTGATCTGCGGCGTGCCGTCGAGGTCCTGAAGTCGCGGGCCGACCGCGCCCACCTTCGGATGCGCATCGAGCGCGCTGAGCATCTCATCAATGCAGCCGGGTGTTGCCCGTGCGTCGCTGTTGAAGAGCATGTAGGCGCGGGCTTCAATTGTGCGCATGCCAAGATTGTTGCCGCCCGCGAAGCCAAGATTGCTCGGCGAGCGCACGAACGTGATCCAACTGCCCCAGCCGTGCTGATCGATGGCGTGCTGGATCTGCTCTGCGGAATCATCGCCGGAGTCCTGCTCGATCACCACGGCGTG
>CAZCGB010000361.1:0-3916 GCA_964498045.1 uncultured Isosphaeraceae bacterium | reverse complement strand
GTGAGGCGGACGGGGAACTCACCCCGGTTGCCGAGGCCGACGGCCTTGGAGCCGGTAAAGGCGATCAGGGCGATGCGCGGATCGCGCACGAGCGCAGCACCGACAGTTTCGCCCGGACCCGGCAGGAAGTGCAGCACATCGCGCGGCGTGCCGGCCTGCCAGAGCATCTCGGCCATCACCTTCGCAATGCCCGGCGTCTGCTCGGCCGGCTTCACGATCACCGTGTTGCCCGTCACCAGCGCCGCAACGGTCATGCCAGTGCAGATGGCGAGCGGAAAGTTCCACGGGCTGATGACGACCGCCACGCCGCGCGGCTGATACCACTGTTGATCGAGTTCGCCGACGAATTTGCCCAGCCGTTCGGGCTCGAACAGCGGCACGGCGCAGCGCGCGTAGTAATCGCAGAAATCAATGGCTTCGCACACATCGGCGTCGGCCTCGCGCCAGGTCTTGCCCGACTCGCGGATCATGATGCCCGCCAGTTCATCGCGCCGCTGGCGCATCAGGTCGCCCGCCTTGATCAGCACGGCGGCGCGGGCGCGCGGATCGGCGTCGCGCCACGCGGGGAACGCCGCCTGCGCCTTCGCCACGGCAGCCTTCGCCTGCTCAACCGTCGAATCGTTCGCGACTTTTGGCACAACCGCCGCGCGCACCGCGCGGTCGTATGCCTCGCGTTGCTCGGCCCGCGAGAAATCCCGCAGCGGCTCGGTGAAGAACGGCCGCCCATCCGCCACGCCTTCCACGGCAGGAGAAAGTTTGTGGCGTTCGGCCGCGTGCGCGATGCGCTGCACGCCCGGGTCGTTCGCATGCGCGCGATGCGGCGAAGCCAGCAGCGCGTCCGGCGAGGCGTTGTCGAGGAATCCCGCCTTCAGCCACGATTCGTTGGAGGTGTTCTCAAGCAGCCGGCGAACCAGATACGCCATGCCGGGGATCATCTCGCCCACCGGAACATATTCCCGAACGCGGAGTTTTCGTTCGGCCGTGGCCTCCTTCAACTGATCCGCCATGCCGTGGAGCATCTGCAGTTCCAGCGCGCTGTCGGGCAGGTCGTGCTTCTTGAGGAGCGCAAGCGCGTTGGCGATTGAGCGCACGTTGTGCGAGCCCAACGCCAACTTCACGCCGCCTTCGCCAGAACGCCGCGGCATGTTTTCGATGAACAACTTGCTCATCCGCTCAAAGCACGCATCAGTCTCGGTCTTTCTGCTCCACACCGGCACCGGCCAACCCTGCTGCTCGGCGTGGATCGTCTCGTAATCCCAGTACGCGCCTTTCACCAATCGCACTGTGACCTGCCGGCCTGTGCGCTTGGCCCAGTCGATCACGCGTTTGGCGTCATCATCGCCCGAGCGCAGATACGCCTGCATCGCCAGCCCGGCGGTGAAGTCCACCTTCTCGCAGCAGCGCATGAAGAGGTCGATCGTGAGGTCTTTCAGTGACCTCTGCTCCATGTCGAAGTTGATGAGGACGTTGTTGCGCTTCGCTGCCTCAAGGATCGGCAGCAGATCCGTCATCAATCCCTTGATCGAACCTTCATACGCGATCGGATCGGTGCGGGCGTACAACGACGAGATCTTGATGCTGACGTTGGTTGGCGGAATCGCGCCGATGTGATCCGATTCAAGCAAAGGATTCGCCGGCCAAGCGGCGACGTGCGTCGGCAGGTTCTCGATCAGGTCGAGGTACTTCTTCTGATAGGCGTGTGCCTCTTCATCGCTCACGCACGCTTCGCCGAGGAGATCGACGCTGAACGCGATTCCGCGCTGCCAGAGTTTCTTCAGTTGCGGCAGGGCCGAAGCCGCGTCTGTGCCGGCGATGAACTTCTCCGCCATCGACGTGATCTGGCCCGACATCGTCCTGGCGAACAGGCCCTTCGCCAACCCGCCGGCCTTGATGCCCATGGCCATGGCCGGCGGCGGGGTCACGCCCGGCTGGGTGATGTAGTCGATCAGATGCTCGTGGATCGCATCGGAGTCCTTCAACATCGGAAAGGTGTCGACGAAGCGGAACAGCTGCACCTTGAAGGCCTCATCCTTCATCGCCCAGTCCATGAGCTTGTCGGACCAGAACGCGGCGGAGAGGAAGCCCGCCTTGTTGCCGCGCGCGGCGTCGAGCAGTTCGCGGCCGATGGATTGGATGGACGCTTCGAGCGCGGGATCGCTCGGAGGCAGTGCGGAGCCAAGATCGCGCACGGCAGCGGGCGATGATTGGCCGTTGCTGATCGTCGCGGCTGGTCGAGCGGCGGCGGATTTCTTCGATCGAGTGAAAAGACCCATGTGGAGGCGCAAGTATAGGGGAATCGCGCGGCGTTCAAGACATGCGAGAACAGCCGCGATGCAACGCATCGCGCCGTGCGTGTCTTCTGCCAGAACCCGCGCGAGCCGCTGGCTCGTGGCTGTGAAATCTCGTGTGTTACACTGATCCTCGTGACGGCGAGCGAATCGAATCTGGCTGTCGTCAATCGCGAAGTGCGCCCCCCGAGCTGCCCGCGCTGCGGGTACGACCAGCGCGGCGTGATCGTGACGTGGAAGGAGTCGTGTCCGCTCGAAGGCGTGTGCAGTGAGTGCGGCCTGGCGTTCACATGGCATGAAGTGCTGCGGCGCGACCAATTGGCTCCGAAATGGTCCGTCGAGTTCACGCCGCGGCGGCGCGGTTTGCCGCTGGCGACGCTGAAGACGTTCCTGCGCACGCTCTGGCCCTGGGGATTCTGGAAGCGCATGAACATGGCGTACGCGATTCACTGGCTTCGAATCGCGGCGTATCTGCTGATCCTGCTGACGCCGATGCTCGTGGGTTATGTCGCGGCTCAGTCCATCGCGGCGGGCATCATGCTCCATCAGACCCGCAGTCAGCTCGCGACCTACCAGCGAAGCACCCCGCAGATCATCGCGCGGCTGCAAAGCATGTCGAGCTCATCCTCTTTGCCGGTCACAGCAGTACCCATCTTCTCAATCGTCGACAGGTCGATGCGTGAGCAGCGGCGCCTCAACATGATCGTCTCACTGCAGCAACTTCAGCGGACGCCCGAACTCATCAATCACTCATATGCCGCGGCCGCGTTCGAAGCGGTGTTCATGCCCACGTCCGAGGATTCGATCGGCACGATCACCCGGGCGAGTTTCAACGGCAACGGCGTGATGACGGGGTTGACCGACGAACCATATCCCTTTCCTCCCGCTTCGCTATGGAGTTCTTTGCTCAGTTCGACGACGGCGTTTTCAAGCGGCTATCGAAGTGGGGCATGGAACGAGTGTTGGCCGGCGTTCGGCACGATCCTGTTCTGGACGCTGTTCCTGCTCGCGCCGTTTCCGCTCTCACTCGCGCTGCTGCCGGTCACGCGAAAGAAGGCCAAGGTGCGCTGGGCGCACATCGGCCGCGTGTTCTCATACAGCCTTTCCATCCCCATCATGCTTGCGCAAGTGGTGGTGGCGGCGTGGGTCGCTGTGACGCTTGGCTTCAGGGCCGCTCGATTTGATGAGGAGTCGCTGATGGGGCCGGTCGCTGTGCTGATGCCCGTGCTCGTAATGTGTTTCTGGGGCGCGGCGATCAAGAGGTACCTGCGTCTGCCGCACGCCGCAGCGGTCACGATTCTGCTCAGCGTGCTCTGTGTTCTCACGGTGAGTGGCGTCGTATTCTGGGTTGGGCGTTTGATGTTCAGTTGAAATGCGCGCATGACCTTGCCGTCGCCAGAAAACAAGACTGGGCCAGAAGTCGCTGATGATCCGATTCACGACTCGGGTGAAGTCCGCCCCGCGCGCCCCAGCCACGCAGCCCACTGCCCGCGCTGCGGATACGACCAGCGCGGCGCGATGGCCACCTGGAGCGAATCCTGTCCGCTGCAAGGCACCTGCGCCGAATGCGGGCTGACCTTTCAGTGGTGCGAGGTGCTGCGGCCGGAGAAGTTCGAGCCGCGCTGGTG
>CAZCGB010000360.1:0-3917 GCA_964498045.1 uncultured Isosphaeraceae bacterium | reverse complement strand
CAAGACCTGGGAAGGCTTCCTGGGCGGCCTGATTTGCACGAGCGGGCTCGCCGTGTTGCTGCGCTTCCTGACGCCCATGGACGTGCATCATGCGCTGATCGCGGGCATGCTCATCGCCATCACCGGACCGATCGGCGGCATGGTGATCTCGGCCATCAAGCGCGATGTGGGCGTGAAGGATTCGGGATCGCTCATCCCCGGCCACGGCGGCATCCTCGACCGCGTGGACTCGCTGTGCTTCTCCGCGCCGATCTTCTTCCATTTCGTCGGGTATTTCTATTGAGCAGAATGGTCACGGACAAGCCATGCCCAATCTGCTGCTGTACATCTGGTTCGTGCTGATCGTCAAGCCGGTCGTGCGATTGTTCCTGGGCGTGAGCGTGCACGGTCGCGAGCATCTGCGCTTCACGCAGCCGACGATCTTCGTTGCCAACCACAACAGCCATCTCGACGCCGCGGTGCTGATGGACCTCATGCGCATCCGCGACCTGCACAAGGTGCGCGCGGTGGCGGCGGCGGATTACTTCCAGCAGGGCCCGATCCGCAACTTCCTTTGGACGCGGTGCATGAACGTGCTGCCCATCCGGCGCGACAAGGTCACGCGCTCCAGCAATCCGCTGTCGGCGATGCTCGAAGCCCTTGACGCCGGCTCGTCTCTGATCCTCTTTCCCGAAGGCACGCGCGGCGATCCGGAGAAGCTCGGTGAGTTCCGCACCGGCATCGCCCACGTGCTGGCCAAGCGGCCGAACACGCCCGTCGTGCCTGTGTATATGCGGAACCTGGGTTTCGCGATGCCGCGCGGCGATCTGATCATCGTGCCCATGTTCTGCGATGTGTTCGTGGGCGAGCCGCGCGTGATTGAGGGGGGGCGGCAGGAGGTCATGCGGCAACTGACCGACGCGTTCGCGGCGTTGATGGCGCAAGCTCGAGCGCTTCGCCCAACCGATGCGCCGGCGGACGATCGGTAGGCGATCGGCTGGCGGGAATCAGGGTGAGTTCCCCGTGCGCCGACGCTCACGCGCGATTCGACAGCAGACATACGTATTTGCTTATCGCGCCTCGCCGCCCAATGGGCGGTTGTTCCCTTCTGGAGGTGCACGCATGCAACACGCACTCATTCACGCCGTCGCGGTCCTCGCCTTGGCCGGCGCAGCCACAGCGCAACATGCCGATTTCGTCCTCTTCGGACATTCTGAGGGTAAGACGCCCGACGTTGCCGCAGAAAAGGAGTTCGTCCACCCCCTCACCTCGCCCTACTACCACGAGGATTCGTTCGTCACCTCTGATGTCCGCGCCTTGTACGTCTATCACTCGGTACCAAATGGTTCAACGTTGGATGGTGGAAGCGTCAACGTCGCAGCGTTGCAGTTGCGTCTCGCCCTCACCGACCAGATCCAGCTCGTCGCGTACAAGGACGGCTTTTCATGGGTTGACACGGGTCTGGTTCAGGACTCAGGTTGGAATGACATCGCTGCCGGGCTGAAGTGGAACTTCCTGCAGGACTGGGAGCACCAGTTCCACATGGCGGTCGGCGCGGGCTATCAATTCGCGCTGGGCGACGACGATGTCTTCCAGGACGACAGCCAGTGGCGCGTGTGGGGCTCCGTGAACAATGGCTTCGGCAGGATTCATCTGGGCGCGACTGTCAACGGCCTGTTCGGCGACAACGGCGACGACGGGCTGGGGAGTTCCGATTACCTGGTCTGGAATCTCCACGCTGACTACTACCTGACCGACTGGTTCAGCCCCGTGCTGGAATTCAACGGATATCACACATTCAGTGACGGCAATGTGGTGATTCCCGAGAGCGGAATCGACGTCGCCAATTTGGGAGGCGGCGATGACGTGATCACCATGGGCCTGGGCGGCGAGTTCCGATTCGGAGATCCCTGGGCAGTCCGTGCCGCCTGCGAATTCCCTCTGACCGACAATGAAGACATCTTCGGCTGGCGCCTGACCTTTTCGGTGGTGTTCTCATTCTGAACGGCAATCGTCCTCGCCACACACATGCATTGGCAGGTCGGCGGCGCTCAGCTCATGGTCGCCGCGTTTTTTTGCCAAACTCACACCCCGACCAGCATCTGCGTGTGCATCACGGTGATTGCGTCGCCGATGAGGTCGACGCGATTGTCGTTCATGCGCACGCGCACGCCGACGATGCCGCCGCGCTGCGACGCCTGATAGCCCGTGAGGTCGTTCTTGTGCAACCGCTCAGCCCAGTACGGCCCGAGCGAGCAATGGGCCGAGCCCGTCACTGGGTCCTCGTTGATCCCCATCTTCGGCACGAAATACCGAGAGAGGAAATCGAAGCGGCCGTCATCCGAGGGCGAAGTCACGATCACGCCTCGACGATCGAGTCGGCCGAGTTTCGTCAGGTCGGGCCGCAACTCGCGCACCACGCCGGGTTCCTTCAGACAGACCATGTAGTGCAGGCGGTTGACCAGGAATGTCTCCGCCGGCGCACCAATGCCCTTGACCAGATCCTCTTGCGGCGTGCATGGGGTGGCGACCTCGGCGGGGAAGTCCATCATGATGCGATCCTTCTCGCATCGCGTGCAGTGCAGCAAACCGCTTTTGGTTGAGAACGTCGCCGTCTCTTCGGGTTTCAATCGGCCGCGCTGCCAGAGAATGTGCGCGCTGGCCAGTGTCGCATGGCCGCAGAGTTCGACTTCCTTCGTGGGCGTGAACCAGCGCAGGTCGAATCCGCCGTCGGCGTTGGGCTGCACGAACGCGGTTTCGGAAAGGTTCATCTCGCGCGCGATGGCCTGCATGCAGCGCTCATCAAGTGGTTTATCGAGCAGGCAAACCGCGGCCGGGTTGCCGGAAAATGGGCGGCGCGAGAAGGCGTCAACGACGAAAAGTTCGAGGGGCATGCGTCAGGAGGATAGGACCGGCCGATTCCATCCGCATTCTGGACAGCCGGTTTCGATCTTGCCGCGGAGGTCGTAGCCGCAGGCGAGACACGCGCCGCGGTGACGGCGGCGTTTTCGACGGAGAACCGCCGGAAGCCAAAGGATCGCAAACCACGCCGCTGCGTAGAGGAGCGTGTTGGCGAGGAACGTCGACCAGATTGGTCGCAACGGCAGGGCTTGGAAATCCCGGCCGCGCGTGTCAACTGCGCCGCGGATGTGGATTGCGCCGTGCAGTTCGCTCGCAGTCGTGGTGTTGCCGTTCAGTTTGCCGCGAACCTGATCCCACATGCAGGGCCAGGGCCATCCGAAGGCGGTGTCGGCACCGATCACAATGTCGGGCGGCGGACCCGCGCTTGATGTGAGCGATCCCCATTGCAATGGATCAGAGGAGTACGCGGCCGCGCCATTTGAAATGCGCGCATGTTCGGCAACCATTTTCTGAATCGCCTGCGCGGCGGGAACCCCAGGGTCGTCGGCGTTCACGTCCAACCACCATCGATCCACACCGCCGGTGAACGAAGCATCGACAACCTGCCACGGTCGATCGTATTTGACGATGGCCCACTGCTTGCCGCGCGGATACATCGGCACCTTCGCCCACATCGCGAATGCCCACGCGACGCCGATGGCCGTGGTGATCCCGAGTGCGAGCGTGAGAATGCCAAGTCGAACTCGCCGCATGACGAATGATACGAGGCAATCCGAGAAATCGTGCGCGGCCCTACGTTCGCGTCATCTCACAGCGCCAGCGCTTCATACTTCAACCCGTGCGCCTCAGCCACCGGCTGGTTGGTCAACTTGCCCTGCCAGGTGTTGATGGCGTTGGCGAAGTGGGGGTCGTTCTTGCCCAGCGTCGCCGCGCCATGCTTGGCGATGCGGGCCGCCCAGGGCAGCGTCGCATTCGTCAACGCCTGCGTGCTGGTTCGCGCCACCGCACCGGGCATGTTGCCCACGCAGTAATGCACGATGCCATCGACGGTGTAGATCGGATTGCTGTGCGTGGTG
>CAZCGB010000359.1:0-3951 GCA_964498045.1 uncultured Isosphaeraceae bacterium | reverse complement strand
GTTCTCCGGAATGTCGCTCGACGCAGCTCCGCCGATCGGTCGCCAGGCCGGGAACCGTTGACGGATCGATGACGTGCAGTGGTTCTCGTACACTTCGCGCATGGCGATGCGGACAGCGTCAACCCAGATTCAAACTCAGGATGTGGCAATGCCGCCGGGCATGCGACGCAGGGCTGGCGCAAAGCGGCAGGGTGGCGCGCACGGCGAAATTGTCGCGGCGGTGGAGATCATCGCGAACGGTTTGATCGCGCATCCTGCCAACAAGCCACTCCGCATACGCGTTCTGACTGGTGAAGTCACGCCTTCCGAATTGAGTGATGCTGCGCAGCGCATCGCGCTTGGAATGGCGGTCTTGCATGCAGCGGAGCGTCGAGGGTTGCACAACGACTCCTTGCGGACTGCAATCAACGACAGAGTGCAGTCCTGTATCCGACCAGAATCCTGGCAAAGACTCCGTGTGGCGCTTGAGTCGCTCGAAGCTCTGGGCCTGATCTCTCAGGGGCGAGCGATTGTCGATTGCGACCTGGAAGATGAGGAATTGCTGGCAGCGAAGCAAGTGATGCTGGGTAAGGATTCGGAATCGGCGAACCAGCAGGTCGTTGCGAATGCGTTGTGGATCGGCGAGATGCATGAACGCCTGCTGGAAACGAATGCTGTGATCAACCGACTCGAAACAAAACCGCTCGCACGATTCTCGCTGCAATCAGCAAGGAAGAGTCGTCGGCGTAAGTCAGGCAGCTTCTATACGCCTGAAGGGCTCGTCAAGCATCTGCTGGACGTGACGCTCAAGCCGGCCATTGATGATGTGGTCCGCGAAGTTGACGCAAGCGATGCCGCCCGCATGATTCTGCGACTGCGTGTGTGCGATCCATCTTGTGGAACCGGACACTTTCTCGTTGCCGCAGCCCGCATGCTCGCTGAACGCCTTGCAGAGATTCGCGGTGACGAGTCGACGCAGGCAATGCGCGAGGTCATTGAAAACTGTGTGTTCGGCGTAGATCTCAATCCGCTGGCCGCGGAAATCTGCCGAAGCATGCTTTGGCTCGAAACGAGCGATCGACGATTTGATCCGCGCCTGTTACGGGGTCACATCAAATGCGGACACGCGCTTCTCGGTGCGCCGACAGCGTCGGCCCGCGAATCGGAGATGACCGCTGAGAAAGATGATGCTGACGCGTGGTGTGACAGGCACCGGCGGGGAATGCCTGCCGACAGCGCTGTTGTCGGGCCCGGCTATTTTCATTGGCATCTGGAGTTTCCTGATGTCTTCCTGCGCCCGTCGCCAGGGTTTGATGTCGTCATCGGCAATCCGCCATTCCTCAATCAGCTGGAGACCGATACCGCCATCGAGCGCAGCCACGCTGCGATCATGCGCGCGCGAAGCAACGGCGTGATGCGCGGCTATGCAGATGTCGCATCTGCCTTCCTGCTGCTGGCGACGGACATCACGCGTGCCGGTGGCCGGATATCGCTGGTGCAGCCGCAATCTCTGCTCGCAGCGCGCGACTCCGACGCCATTCGCAAGGCTGTGCTTGCCCGAGCCTCGCTGCAATCGATTTGGGTTGCGAACGAGCGCATGTTCGATGCGCACGTGTTCACCTGCGCGCCGATGCTTCAACGAGATGGTGCACAATGCTCTCGTCTTGCACGCCATGTCGGCTCGCAGTTCGAATTGCTGCCCAGCGTCACGATCGAGATGAAGTCGTTGGCTGCCGAGGAAACCTGGGCGGCGCTCGTCGCCGATGCCTCTGGAATCCCCCAATTCTCCATTCCGAATACGCAGATTGTCGGCCACGTCGCAACCGCTACCGCCGATTTTCGCGATCAGTATTACGGACTGGATCAATGCTTGACGGAAGACGCTTCGCTCACACCGTCGCACCGATGCAATCACGCCTTCCCGCCGCTGGTGACGACCGGTCTGATTGACTTGGCGTTCAATGCATGGCGGACGCGGCCGACCCGCGTGCTCAAGCGCGAGTGGCTCATGCCGCGAATCAATCGAGCAGCGTTGGAGCGCGATCCGGATTTGACGACCTGGTTGCACGCTCGTCTGGTGCCCAAGATCGTGCTCGCCACGCAAACGCGCATCATTGAGCTCTTCGTGGATGAAGCGGGCGAATTCGTCCCGTCGGTGCCGCTGATCACGATCATCGTCCAGGATCCGGCACGGCTCTGGCACGTCGCGGCGGCGCTGGCGTCGCCTGTATGCACAGCCATCGCGCTGAGGCGATTCGGAGGCACGGCGATGACCATTGACGCCATCAAGCTCTCGGCCCGCCAGGTCCTGCAGCTGCCAGTGCCTGCACCATCGGTCAAGTGGGACGCCGCGGCCGATACCCTTCGTGACGCCCATGTCAATGAGCTCGATGCGACCACTCGACGAGAAAAACTCGCGCGCATGGCTGACCTGATGATTGAAGCCTACGACGTGCCGCATCCCCAGCGCGGAGAGCTTCTGGATTGGTGGGTCGAGCGAGCCGAGCCACGTACCAAGGGCCGGGCGCAACAAGTCGATTCCTCGCGCAAGCGGCGATCGAAACGACGATAATCCCGATGGATGTTTCAGTTGTCGGGCGGCGCATCGTCTGGCGGCGATGCGAGCCGTTGAACATTCGGAGTCAATCGAATTCCCGCCGCGTTTGCGCACTGGACAATTGCATGCCGCACTCCATCGAGACCACAGCTGAAGGACAGCGACTCAAGAAGGACGCGGCGCGCACCGCGAACTGGAAGCGGTGGGGGCCGTACCTCTCCGAACGTCAGTGGGGAACGGTGCGCGAGGATTACTCGCCCGATGGCGACTGCTGGAACTACCTTTCGCATGATCATGCTCGCTCGCGGGCGTATCGATGGGGCGAGGATGGTTTGCTCGGCATCACCGATCGGCAGTGCCGATTGTGCTTCTCTCTCGCGCTGTGGAACACGCGCGATCCAATACTCAAGGAGCGCATCTTCGGGCTGACCAATCCCCAGGGCAATCATGGCGAGGACGTGAAGGAGTGCTACTACTACCTGGACGCCACGCCGACGCATTCGTATCTCAAGGCGCTGTACAAATATCCGCAGGCCGAGTTTCCCTACGCAGACCTGTTGGAAGAGAATCACCGTCGCACGCAGATGGATCCGGAGTTTGAGCTGCTCGACACCGGCGTGTTCAACGACAATCGATACTTCGATGTGACGGCGGAGTACGCCAAGAACACCGAAGACGACATGCTCATCAGGATCACGATCGCCAACCGCGCTCAAGACGCGGCCACGCTGCATGTGCTGCCGACACTGTGGTTCCGCAACACATGGAGCTGGGGCCGCACCAGTGAAGGCTACGCGCGCAAGCCGTCCATGCGATTGGGCGATGAATCAACGCTCCACGCCGAGCACGAATCTCTTGGCAAATACCTGCTGCGGATTGATCCCCGCACGAACCCAACATGGCTCTTCACTGACAATCACACGAACGTGGAGAGATTGTTCGGCGCTCCCAATCCCCAGCCGTGGGTCAAGGACGCATTTCATGAGTACGTGATTCACAACCGAAAGGACTTGGTGAACCCGGCGCGCGAAGGCACCAAGGCCGCGGCGCACTGCATCGTGCAGATTCCCGCCGGCGGCGAAATCACGTTGCGGATGCGATTGAGCGCGGAAGCTGAGACGTGCGAGGAGCCGTTCGCCGATTTCGAAAGAGTCTTCGCTGATCGACGGCGCGAAGCCGATGAGTTCTATGCGGCCCGCTTGCCCGCGGACTTGAGCGACGGTCAGCGCCAGGTCGCTCGGCAGGCCTACGCGGGGCTGCTCTGGAGCAAGCAGTTCTACCACTATGTCATCAAGGACTGGCTCGAAGGCGATCCCTCCCAGCCGCCGCCGCCCGCCTCGCGCCTGAACGGGCGGAACGTCGATTGGACGGACCTGTTCAATCGCGATGTGCTGAGCATGCCTGACAAGTGGGAG
>CAZCGB010000358.1:0-3951 GCA_964498045.1 uncultured Isosphaeraceae bacterium | reverse complement strand
TCTCCGTGTTCTCCGTGATCTCCGTGATTCAACTACTCACGGCACAAACGCCAAAAACAAATACGCCGCGAACAGCACCAGATGAATCGCGCCTTGCATCATCGATGTGCGGCCGGTGCCGAGCGTCACCGTGCTGACCAGGAATGTCAGGGCCAGCAGGGTGATGTCCTTGGGCGTCAGGCCGAGCGTCAGTGGCAAACCCATGGCCAGCGAGGCGATGACGACCACCGGCACGGTGAGGCCGATGCACGCCAGGGCCGAGCCGATCGCCAAATTCATGCTCGTTTGCAGTCGGTTGGCCCGGGCCGCGTTCACCGCTGCGAGGGTTTCGGGCAGCAGCACAAGCCCGGCGATGACGATGCCCACCACTGCGCGCGGCGCGTTGGCCGCCTCGACGCCTTTCTCAATGAACGGCGAGAGCTTCTTCGCCAGGCCGACCACCGCCACCAGCGAAACCAGCAGCAGCGCGAAACTTATCCACGCTTCGCGCGTCGTGGGCGCATGCGCGTGCGCATCCGGATCATCCTTGCCTTGCTCGGGCATGAAGTAATCGCGATGGCGGACGGTCTGCGCGAAGACGAAGATGGCCCACAGCACCGCTGAACTCGCCGCGGCGAACGCCAGTTGCGAATTGCTGTACGTGCCGTAGGGCGCGGTGGAGGTGGTGAACACCGGCAGCACCAGCGCGAGCGTGGACAGCACGATGAGCGCGGCAAGTCCCGGCCCCGCGCCTTCGACGCGGAAGGTCTGCTCGCGATGCGTCAGCCCGCCCACCAGGATGCACAACCCGACCACGCCGGTGCAGATGATCATGACGGCGGCATAGAGCGAATCGCGCGGAAGCACGGCCATGTCATCGCCGCCGGCCATCATCATTGAGAGGATCAGCGCGGCTTCAATGGCGGTGACGGCGAGAGCCAGCACGAGCGTGCCATACGGCTCGCCGATGCGATGCGCGACGACCTCGGCGTGATGCACGGCGACCAGCACCGCGCCAATGAGGGCCGCGCCACAGAAAACGGCGAGAACGTTGCCGACGCCGGCGACGCTGGCGATGACGAGCAGCGTGACGGCGATCGCGGGAACAAGCCAGGTCCAATGACGTCTGATCACGGCGGGGAGGATACCGGCGAGCCACATTCGGTGCATGTGTCCGATGTGCCGACTGGATACGCGCACTTGGGGCACAGCCCGCGTTTGATGCGCCCGCGACGCCGCAATGCGAGCGGTGCGACAGACAGCAGCCAGAGAACCATCGCGTACAGCATCGTGTTGAGCGCGAATCCCGGCCAGACCGGCCGCAACGGAAGCATGTCGTTGTCCAGGCCCTTATCCGGGCCGCTGGTGACGATTCGGCTTCGACCCCAGGCGTTGTGGAACCCCTGCGGCAGGATGTTCGAGTCGCCAGATCGCCATTCGCCTTGCATCGCCATCCACGGCCAACCGACGTCGAAGACCCGCAGATACACGAACCTGCCGTCGTCGCCGGCAAGCGGCTGATCGCTTGAATTCCCCATTCGGCTGCGCCAGCCGACGCCGATCGCTTCATATTGTTTGTATGCGCGATTCGATTGATCGCGCGGCGCCGCGCGTTGCAGCACGACCGCATCGCCCGCGCCAACATCAAGAGTCCTATAGACGACCTTTGCCCAGCTGCCGCGCGACGTGAATGCGCTGATCATCACGACCACCGCGACATTGGCGATCGCGCCAGCCGCAAGAAGAAGAATCAGCATCAACAGCCGGCGCTTCACGGCGACATCGTATCGCGCAGCTGCCGCGCCCACCCTCTCCTTCGCAAGGCATGGTCCGTCTGAATCCCTTCGCATCAGCGAGGAAGATTGCGGGAGTGAGGGAGAGATTCCTCCGCAGAAAGAGGGGGGGGACTCCAAGGATGGCCTCGCTGAGGTTACCTCCAGATTCGACGCATGACCGTCGCATGGCTCCCGTATTCCAACCGCGGCCGCGACGTACATCCATGCGACGACATCTGTGACGCGTTCACAGTCAGCCTGACGAACGACCGCTCTGCGTGGCCGAGGAACGAGATTGTTCGAGTTTCTTGGACAACTAGAACAATCACCCATGGAATAGGCGGCCGCGTTTTCGGAATACTGCCCTGGGCATCCATCGATCAACATCGCACCATTCGAGATTCCTATGAAACTCGAACTGTTGGAATGTGCCATCGCGCCGAACGATCGCTGGGCGATCTTGCGCTGAGTCGCGCGACGTTCGGCCGTTCAGTCTTTTGCCACGGTCTGATTGGCGGGCGTCGATGATCTTGCCGCGGCCAATGCGTTCGATGCGACAGATCGACCCCCGCATGTGAATGGCGGGAGCGTCATCACGAGCGGCAGGTCGCGTCAGTCGATCGCCGCGATGTCCATCCTCTTCTTCGCCGGGCTGAGGCAGTTTGATTCCCGCGCATTGCTGAGGGAAAGGGATGAGGTGAGCAAGCGGCTGGCACTGTGGGTGATCAATCCCAATCCAGCAGCAGCATCGAGACGTCGCGGCCATCCACGCGCCCGTCGCCGTCCAGATCCTGCGCGCAGCCCTCGGCGCACGAGCCGAACGCGCCAATCACGCTGATCAGGTCCTGCACGTCCACGCGGCCGTCGCCGTTGATGTCGGCGGCACGCTGGGTCACAGGGGCGAGCGGCGCGTCAGCCATCATGCGCAGAGCGGTGCAGGTTCCGCGCCAGCCGACATCGCTTTGGCTGGTGGCGATGAACGCGCCGGCGGCGTCGCGGGCGCGGGCGCGGTAGCGGTACTTCTGGCACTTGGGCTGATCCTGATCGTTGTACTGCAGGCTGGCGAGGTGATCGGCGATCACCGCGTACGTGCCGCCGGGAATCTGCTGCCGCTGCAGTTGATACTCCGCTGCGCCCGGATAGGCGTCCCAGTTCACCTTCGTGCGTCCGGTGTACAGGCCCGCGCTGGCAGAGAGGCTCCAGGGCGTGACGACCGACGTGGGCGTCAGCAGGAACGCGTGCGGCACGCCGTCGTGCCGGCCGTAACCGACGATCTTTCCCGCGGCGTTGATGCCGGTGGCGGCGAAGAGTTTCCATCCCAGGCTGCTGGAGATGCGCGTGTTGAGATCGAGCGCCGCGGTCTGCCTCCACATCACCGCGCGGCCGTTGGAAGAGCCGACGACCACGCCCGCGTCGTTGATGGCATACGCGCATCCGCCGCCGGCACTGAGGTCGCTGAGCGTGACGCGCTGGATCACCTTGCCGTTGACGTCGAGCAGGAACTTGAAGGCGTGGGCGCGGCCGTCGGCCGACTCGGCTGTGCCGACGATCTCGCGCTTGTTGTTGATGGCGTAGGCCTGGCTCAGGCTTCCGCCGAGCGTTCCCAGGTCGACCAGCCCGCCGCCGTTCCAGCGGAAGGCGTGCGTCGCGCCGTCGCCGCCGATCTGCGATGAGCCGACGACTTCGCCTGCATCGTTGATGCCCAGCGCGTGACTGTTGCTGCCGCCCAGCGTGCCCAGGGTGGTGAGCGTGCCGTTGACCAGCACGCAGGCGCGGTCGATCCAGGCCAATCCCTGCTTGGCCGAGGCGATGGAGCGCGTGCCGGCGACGTCGCCGTTGCTGTTGATGTCGTGGGGCGTGAACACGCCGATGGAGCTCATCGAGCCGTTCTGCCAGCGGAAGGCGCGCGGGTGCAGTTCGCCAAGCTGGTACGACACGCCGACCACGACGCCGGCGTCGTTGATGGCGAAGGCGACGCTTTGCGTGTCGCCCGAGAGCAGGCCCAGGTCCGTCATCGAGCCGCTCCAGCGGAAGCCGTGCATGTGATCGCCGCCCTCGGTGGCGAACGCGCTGCCGACCACGTCACCGGCGGCGTTGACATCGAACGCCTGAGAAACAGGACCGGCGAGAGAGCCGAGGTCGATCACGTCGTACTGCTGCGCAGAAGAGGCGTTCGACACAGCGCCGATGAGCAGGA
>CAZCGB010000357.1:0-3983 GCA_964498045.1 uncultured Isosphaeraceae bacterium | reverse complement strand
CGCCGAACGCCGCACATGCATCGATGACGTGCAGCTCGTTCATGCCGATGGCGCGGGTGGTCAGTTCATCGATTCCGGCGTTGGTGTCGAAGCGCCAGCGATCGCCGATGGGAACGATGGGAGCGGGGAACTCCCATTCCTGCAGTCCCATCACGAGCGTGTAGGTGTTGTCGCCATTGTCGTAGAGGAAGTGGTTGAGGTCGTACGCGGCGAGGAATTTCTGCAGATCGACTTTGTCCTGCTTCTTGTCGCCGGACTGGAGGCGTTCGAGCTCGGAGCCGAAGATCTTGCGGATGTACGGGCGATCATCGCGGCGCGAGCCTTCGATGAGGGCGTCAACGGCGGCTTGGGGCGTCGCGAAGGTCAGTTGCCTGCCGGCGTCGGTTCGCGCCTCGGTACCGTTGTTGCCGGCGTTTTGCGTGGAGGTGCAGCCTGTCGCAGCGGCGAAGAGCAAAGCGATGAGGCAGATGCGAAGTGCAATCGTGCGCAAGTTCACGGTCAGGTCTCCTGCGGACAACGGACGAGCGAAGCGGGCATGCATGAGAAAGGCGAAAGTGGGACGATCATCGTCGTCCGCCGCCGCGTCCGCCGCCGCCGCGCGATCCGCCGCTGCTGCGACCGGCTGAGCTGCGGCTGGAGGAACCGCGCGAAGAGGCCTTGCTGGAGCCGCGGTCGGGTGAGAATCCGCTGGGTTTGCTCTGCGCCGGCGCGCTGCGGGCCGCGGATGACTGCTGTCGTGGAGCTTCGGTTCTCGGCTTGGGCACGTTTCCGGTGGATGCTCGCGCGCCTCCGCCGGCCGCGGCATTCGGCGTGGATGGCCGGCCGCTGGGCGTCGCGCCGGCTGAGGACGAGCGCTGCTTCACGCCGCCCTGCGAGGGCGTTGGTCGGCTGTCGCGGCTGACGGCGCCGGGAGATTGCCGCCCTGAGTTGGCGGTGGTGCTTCTGGGCACGCGCGATTGGCTTGTTCCCCGGTTGCTGGAAGCGCCCTTGAATCCTTCAAGCTGCGATGCGCCGCCGCTGCGGATCTTGTTAGTGTCCACCTTGCTGCTGTTGGGTTCCCAGCGGGAGCCTTCGCGGCCGACATTGGCGGTGTTGCGGTCGCCGCCGCGGACATTGGTGCGATCGCCGCCGTTGATGGTGTTGCCGCTGCCGATGTTGACATCGCCGACGTTGATGTTGGTGTTGCGGTCGATGTCGACGTCGCCGTGGTATCCGCCGCCCCAGCCCCAGCCGACGCAACCGCTGTTCCAACCGCAGTAGAAGTTGTCGTTGAAGCACGCGCCGACGGCGACGCCGACGCCGAAGCCGATCAGTCCCGCGAGCACGGCGTCATCGTTGCTGGGCTGTTCGACGTAGACCACCTGCGGGTTGTATTGCGGAACGTAAATGACCTGCGGGTCCGCGGGTTCGATGATGATCGTCGATCCTTCGGTGACCACGGTCTGCTGTTCATTGCTCTTGAGCGCGCCGGTCTCATTCGCCTTCTTCCGCAGCCCTTGCACCGCCTTCATCACATCCGTCGATTGGATGATGTACGCCTGGCCGACTGCCTGCGTCCAATCCAGGTTTTCGGTGAGGAACTTGAGCACATCGGGGATGTTCGCGATTGTCCGCACCGGCGACTCCCAGGGCTGTTCATTCACTTTCTTCGCGTCGCCGCCCTTGTCGAGATACGCCTGCGCGGCCAGAAGCTCTTGCGGATACACCGAAGCCGCCAGCACGTTGGCAAGCAGTTCATCGGGATAGAGCGCGATGGGACCCAGAAGTTCCTCAAGGTCGGCCTGATTCAGGCCGCCGCTCGGAGCGGCGGTCTGAGGCAGTGCGGCTGACCAGGAGGCCGGTATGTATGTCGCGGCAACCGCGACAGTGAGAAGTACCACCAACGTATTGTGGCGCATGCAGGGACTCCGCGCGAAGGCACAGGAACGCATCCAGGGGGATTCCAGAGAAACAGGAAAGAGAGCACATGATACCTGCGGAACTGGCTCATGCCCGCCCGTCTCGCGGGAAGATGACCCGGATTTTCCAGTGGCCGCATTGAACTTGCTCAAGGCGTCAGGCGCGAGCGTTCGCGCGGAATCCGATACACCGTCGGCAGAAGGTGATTTTGCCCGTCGTACAGGTACACCTGTCCGGTGATGATCACCGGCGAGTTGTTGCCGACGCGCCGCGCGTAATCCTCGATGCTCTCGAGCAGCATGCACGGCAGAAGTTTGACCGGCGGATCGGACAAGCCGGAGGCGTCGGCGTCGAAGACCAGGAGCCAGCCGCCCGAGCGGTCGCGCGAGACCTTGCCGCGACGATTCACGATTGCGGTGTTCTCCTGCATCATCGCCGAGCCCTGCGTCGTGGCGTTTGGATGATGACTCGCGTCGATCGATTCGGAAGGTGAAGTGTTGCCCGTCATGCGCGCCGCGGCCGCTGTGCCGGCTGAACTCCGCGCCAGCGGCCCCGCCGCCTGCTCCAGCGATCTCGCGATGGCTTCGGCGCTGTCGTCATTGGCGGGCGTCACTGGCGGTGTCGCTGGTGGCTCGGCCGCGGAAGTCGCCGCAGGAGCACTTGCAGTTGTCGCCGCCATCGTCGCCGGACTGGCAGTTATCTCGCTGATGACGACGGCATGCGTGGGCAGAAAGTAGTTGCGATCGCGGAAGACATAGACGCGGCCGCTGACCTTGAATTGCACGTCGCCGCCGATCGAAGCGCTGGACGATCCGATTCGGGCGGCGGCCGACTCCATGATCCGCACCATTTCCGCCAGGCGTGTGCATGGCAGGAGGATCAGTTCGTGCGGCGGACTGTGGGTGGTGGCTCCGGAACTCGACGAATCGTCGTCGTCGTCGACGATCAGCGTCCACCAGTTCTGCTGGGCTTCCTTTCGCAGCCGCGCGCGGGCCTCAACAAGCGTGCTGCCTTCGCGCAGCAGCGGCGCGCGAAAGCTCTTCATTGGATCGTCATCGATGGTCGATTGCGACCCGGTCTGCCCGGCCGATGCGGAATCGCCGTTCACATGATCTGCCGCACTCTCGGCGCTCGGCCCTTCGGACGAAAGCGGCGGCGCGGCGGCGGCCCTCGCGCATGGACAAAGTATCGCCAGCGCCAGCACGTGCGCGAGCGAGCGGCGATTCGTTTCGAGTATTCCGGAGCGCAGGTTCATCGAGCGGCGAGGCACCTGAAACAACGTGGACTGGCGTGTGAAAGTGTACGGCAGTTGTTCGATCAGTGCAGGAGCAGGTTTTCAGCGAAACGAATCGGAAAATGCGATGCAATCACCGCCCACGGTTGAATCGCCGGCGCTTGTGCGCTACGTTGAAGTCTGGCTAATCCAGTCCCTCGCCATTTGCATCGGCCTTTCAGGATTCGTGAGCATCATCATGCAGATTCAGATTCACACCCATGGCGTGTCCAATTCCGACGCGGTCACCGAGCGGCTGCAAAATGAGATCGAAACCGCGCTGAAGGTGTTTCGCGAGCAGGTGACGCGCGTCGAGGCCCACCTGCACGATGACAACGGCCCCAAGCACGGAGCCGACAAGCGCTGCGTGCTGGAGATCCGCCTCGCCGGCCACCAGCCCCTGGCGGTCGAAGCCGCCGATGCGGACCTGTACGCGGCCATCACCCAGGCGGCGGGCAAGGCCGAGCGCGCGGTGAAGCACAAGCTCGAGCGGCACGAGGCGCATCGCTCCAAATGAGCCAGCGACATCGGCGAACATGACCGGACGATCCGTTCATCGAGGCCTGCTCATCGCCGCCGGAGTCTGCGGATTCACGGGCGTGCTGGCGGGGACGTTTGGCGCGCACGGACTCAAGGGCCGCGTTCCCGAGGACATGCTGGCGGTGTTTGAGACGGGCGTGCATTACCAACTGGCGCATGCGATCGCGCTGGTGGGCGTGGCCATCGTGGCCGGACTGCTGCCGCATGTCCGTGCGGCGCGCGTGGCCGGATGGTGCATGGTGGTCGGCATCGTCGTCTTCTCAGGCAGCTT
>CAZCGB010000356.1:0-3989 GCA_964498045.1 uncultured Isosphaeraceae bacterium | reverse complement strand
GACGACGACCGCAGGAGCAATGCGATGGGCCTGCTCATGAGCGTGAACATGCTCATCGAGACGCCGGGCGGCTTCGACTACAGCGGAGCGGATTGCCAGGCGTGGATGCGCGAGGTCGGCTTTACGCAGACGCGTGTCGAGCACCTCGCCGGGCCGGATTCGATGATCGTCGGCGTGAAATGAGGTCAATCGGCGCGCTTGACCAGCGTGACGGCATGAAACGGGCGACCTTCGCGCCGATACTTCCGCTCGAAATTCGTCCCCACCACTTCGCCCTCACCAGCCGAGATCGGCGTCTCGAACACCTTGGCGTCGAACATGCGCGCGTTGCGTTCGATGTGCGCCTGGTACCACGCCCAAAGGTCATCGTGATCGGTGACCAGCCGCAGTTCACCGCCGCTCCGCAAGACACGATGGAATTCGGCGAGGGTTTGGTCCTGCACGACTCGGCGCTTGTGATGCCGCGTCTTAGGCCAGGGGTCGGAGAAATACAGGTGGATCACGGCCGCGACGCCATCGGCGCAGCGGAATCTCAGAAACTCCGTGGCATCGGCATGCACGATCTTGACGTTCGTCCGCCGGTGGCGTCGCACGCGGTCGGCGGCGTAGCGGAAGAACTCGCCCGCCCACTCAAAGCCGAGGAAGTTCACTTCCGGCTGCAACGCGGCCTGCTGGACGAGAAACGTGCCCTTGCCCGAACCGATCTCGATTTCAAATCGTCGTTCGGGATGCTCGAACCAAAAGCGCGGATCGATGCGGCCGGATTCCAGCGGCGGAAGGTCAGCGAGCGTGACGCCGAATCCGGTGATGTCGAGCGCGGCAGGCATGCGGGATCGATGGTGTTGATGCGGATTCCTGATGCGGCGCTTGTGCGCTCAGGATGCCGCGGCTGCGGCCGCTGCGGCGGCGGCCGCTTGCTGCTGTTGCATCGCCGCCTGCTGGGCGATTGCACTGGTGTTGCCGTTCGCCGACGCAAGGCACGGCACGCCCGTGCCCATGCCTTCCAGAGGATTGTTCCACACTTCCTGGCCGAACACCGGATCGAGGCAGTGCATGTAGCCCTGCGCCGAGACGATCAGTCGATCGCCATCCAGCAGGATGCCCATGTATCCCGCGCCCTTGGGCGGGCTCCACTGCCAGATTTTCTCGCCGGTGTAGCGATCCAGCGCGACCACGTGCTTGCCGAAGGCGACGAAGACCATGTCATTGACGGTGCGTTGCTGCGACATCGGGGACACTCCACGCCGCATCGTTCACACGCGCGCCGCGGCATCGCGCTTTCTGCCGATCGAATCAGCGGCGGGATACTCGATGAAATCCGCGATTCGATTGTGTTCATCGCAGATCACGACCTTCGGCCGGAAACTCGCCATCTCCTGCGGCGTCAGCTGGCAGAAGCTCATGACCAGCACCTTGTGCCCCACGCCGGTGCGCCGCGCAGCCGCGCCGTTGACCTTGATCTCGCCCGAGCCGCGCTCGCCCAGGAAGATGTAGGTCTCGAAGCGCTGGCCGTTGTCGCAGTCGGCGACAAGCACCTTCTCGTTGACCACCATGCCCGTGGCTTCGAGCAACACCGGGTCGATGGTGATCGAGCCCATGTAATCGACGTTGCAGTCGGTCACAGTGGCGCGATGAATCTTGGCGAACAACACTTCACGCAGCATGGCGATCAGGATTCCTTCTTCGCGCGCCTCGGCGACTTGGCCGTTCTTGCGGAACCGGCGGCCTTGGGCTTGTCGGCCTCGCCGTTGACGGCGGATCGTTTCCAATCGATCACCGCCGCGTCGCTCCAGAGCGTCTCCAGATCGTAGTACGCGCGCTGATTCGGTTCGAACAGGTGCGTCACCAGGTCCACGAAATCGACGACGATCCACGTGCCGCCGTCATCGCGGCTGGATCGGAACACCTTGGAGCCGTGCTCCTCACCCAGATCCTCAAGTTCAGCCGCCACCGCCTTCATCTGTCGATCGCTCGTGCCCGAGCCGACGAGCACGTAATCACAGACCTGGCTCAGGCCGCGGACATCCATCAGGCGAACCTCTTCGCAGTGGCGGTCTTCGAGCAGGCGGGCCGCCTCGATGGCGAAGGCAAGAGATTGTCGGTTAGCGGCTGGCATGATCGAACGACGCACAGACAGGAGCGCCGCACAGGGCGAATAAAGGATTCAGCGACAGTGATGAGTCCCCGCCTCGATGAACGGCGCACAGCGGGAACGCCGAATTAACGGACATGTCGGCGCGGGATTCACCATCCCGCCCCGGGTTGCATGATCGACTGACCATGAATGCGACAGCGGAACGCATCAGGCAGCCGAAGGACGGCGCTCGCGACGCTCGCCGCCGCCGAAGCCGCCACCCGGACCGCCGGCACCTGGGCCACCTGGTCCGCCCGGACCCGTGCGACGCTCGCGCGGCGGGCGCGGAGTCGTGCGGACGAATGAGCGGCGGGCGTCGCGGCGTGCGCGTTCCGACGGCTTTTCGTAGTACTGCCGGCGCTTGACTTCCTTGGTCAGACCCTCCTTCTCGCACAACTTTTTGAAGCGACGGAGCATCTGATTGATTGTTTCGCCGTGGCGAACCTTGATACGAATAGCCATACGGGGGTCGATTCCTCTGTAAAAAGTCGAGCCGCATAGTGTAAGCGAGGCTCCCACCCCCGGCAAGCAGGGGAAACCGCCGTCCTTCGATATCCAACGTCAATCTCCCGCCCGGCGCCACGTCCCCCGTGCCCCTCATCATCGACACATTCAACGTCCTGCACACCGTCGGCGTCCTGCCTCCTGATCTGGCCGGTCTGGATGTGCCCGGCCTCGCGGCCTTGATCCTGCGCAGCCGATATGCCGCCGTGAAGGTGACTTTCGCCTGCGACGGCCTGCCCGCCGCCGATCTCCCGCCGCAAGGGCCGCTTGAGCTTCCTAGCAGTCCTGATCACGCCTCGACGATGAACATGCGCTACTCCGGGCAGGCATCCACCGCGGACGACCTCATTCGCCAGGTGATTGACTCCTCGACCGCTCCGCGACGACTGATCGTCGTCAGTTCGGACCACGCGATTCAGAAACACGCGAATCGCCGGCGCTGCGTGGTCCTGACCTCTCAGGAATTCCTACAGCACCTTGCCGACGACGCGAACCTGCCGCGGACAGCGCCATCGGGAAACGTCCGCCGACCGTCAGGCATGTCGGCAGAGCAAGTCGAACAATGGAAACACGTCTTCAGGATTGATGACGAAGTGGCTGCCGCCCTCGCGATTCAACAGTCAACATCGCCCCCTACACCCTCATCGCCCGCCTTGAACGACAGAGTCGCATCGCCGACACAGGATCATCCACTGGATGACGATCGAACATCCAAAGCTGGCCCGACTCTGGCTGGAACACCCGTTCTCCCCGACGATCTCATTTCCGAGGCCGAGGCGATCTTGCAACGTGAATCGCGGCCGCCGCCCGCGCGTCCGGGTTCATCGCCGCCGCCTGTCTCTTCCCAGCCGGCCATCCGAGCGCAGACGGATGCGCCGCAACTGCCGACGATCCCACCATCCATTGACGGAGATGTCAATCTGGCGAACATTGATATGGATGCGATCCTGCCGCAGGACGGCCGCACGCGAAGGCTTGGCATGGACGACCATCGCCGACGACCAAAGTGAAGTCTCATGCATGGCGTTGGGGAAACTCGTGTCTTATGCTGGCGAATCGCTCATGAGCAAGCGGGTCTTCCATCGCACCTTCCAATCGCTCGCAGTTGTTGGCGTGCTCGCTTCGCTTTCGGCGTGTGATCCGGCGTCGCCTCAAGCACAGCCGCCGACATCCAATCCGGCACAAGAGTCAGCCAAACCCGTGCTCTGGAAGCGCGTGCAGGACTCGACCGTGGTGGCGGTGGATGACGTCGCGACAACGAGATCTCTAGAGAAAGCCACGGCCGAAGCAAGACGCACCGTCAGCGATGCGCGGCAGCGCTGGATGCTTGCCAAGCCCGCGGAACGGAGCC
>CAZCGB010000355.1:0-3998 GCA_964498045.1 uncultured Isosphaeraceae bacterium | reverse complement strand
GGGCAATGACGAGTTGTTTTCGTTGCTGAATTCGACCCGTCAGGATGTGATGAAGCGTGATCGAGAGATTCACAAATCACTCCAGGCGACGCTTGGCGCGGACCGAGTCAAAGCACTGCAGGAGACGGCCAAAACAGATTCCGCCGTGCGGCCGTATCCTTCTTCCGGAACGTATGCGTCGTACGGCCTGGTCGCGTTCACCTCGCGCGTCACTCCTCGCCGATCAATGCACAGCGTCTCGGCCATGCGAGCCGAGCCTCTCCTGGCCTGGCCGCTGGAGCGCGAGGAGTTCGACGTGTGGCTGGCCGCGCTGGCGATCAATGGCGAAGCACGCGAAACCATCGCGGCCCGCTTCGTCGAATACGCGCACAATCTGGATTCGACGCTGAAGCCCCTGCAGGAAACCGCCTTCCGCAATTCCAGCCACGTGATGATGGGCACGCCCGCGAAGGATCCCTTCGAGCGCGCCAAGGCGGCGCAGGAGGCCCGGGTGAAGATGCTCGCAGCCGTGGAAGCGGCTGACGCCGAGTTCCTGGCGCAATTGCGCGATGTCGCCGGCGAAAATGTCGATCAGTCGAGGTGGGATCAGCTCGCGCGCTGGCGCAGCCGCTGCCTGATGGGCATCGACATGAGTTGGCGATCGGGCGACGCTGCCAACATCAGCGGCGGCATTGACCTAATCCCGCTGGTCCTGGCCCAGCATCTGGATTCCGCGCAATGGGCCGCCATTGCCGACCTCGCGCTGGCGTATGCCGACAAACTCGAGCCGCTGATGAAGCAGCAGCGCGAGTCCATCTCGCGATTGTTGTACGACCAGACCGCCTATCGCGACGGCTGGAGGCCCGATCGCCAAGTCGATTGGGATGATGAGTCCCAGCACGACCGCTACCGCGCGATGGGCGAGTTGAACCGCACGACCTTGCAGGAAATCGCCGCGCTCCTGCCGCCCGAACTGGCCGGGCGGATCATCGATGCGTTCAACCGCAAGGCGTATCCCCGGGCCTTCGATGATCCCCAGTGCATGGACAGCGCGCTCAAGCAGGCGCTCGCCCTGCCGAGCCTCACACCTGCGCAGCACGAGGATGTCGTGTCGATCCGCCTGGCGTTTGACGAGGCGTACGCGCAGGCGGTGGGCCAACTGGTTGAACTCTGCGCGGGCACGCTGCAGTTCATGCCCATGGCCGGCCGCACCATCACCGAAGACGTGGCGAAGTCGGAGGAGACGTTCAACGAGGAGTTCGCACGTCTGAGCGACGCGCGCGAGGAGGCCAACCGCCGCGCGCTGCGCGGCTTGCGCGTGACGCTGCTCCCGCCGCAGATGAGGCAGATCACGCTGCCGGACATGAGCGATTAGCGCGGCTCCTGCTGCAAACACGCATCGCCCGTCGTGCCCGCGCAGGCGGGCACCCAAGGACGGAAACGCCGACATATGTCTTTGCGTCTGCCCGCGCTCGCTGGATTCCCGCAGGCGCGGTGAAACAGCCGCTTGAATGCGCGCAGGCCGGCTCCTCGGTAGACTTTCCGCACTGTGATGCGCTAACGCAGGTCTGTGTGATCGGCTTGGTTCCAACTGGGAGGCCGAAGATGTGGAAACCGACTGTGTTGGCCGTGGTCGTGATGATCGGGATCAGCACCCGATCCGCCCGCGCACAACCCGATGAACGACCGCGCATCCCCCAACCGAATTCCGTCACGGAGTTGGCCCGCTACGGCGAAATCCTCGGAGTCAGCGTCGCGCAGCAGGTCGCCATCGAAGCCGAATATGACGCATACCTTGACGACCTTGATCCTCTCCGTGTCGAGATGATCGAGGCGGCGGTCGCCGCGCCGGATGAGCGCTGGGACAACGATCCGCTCGCCGCACTCCTGCCGGGGTTCGTCTCGCGCGTGCATGCGATGGATGATGGCTTCTTCGACCGCATCGGCCCGATGCTCATCGAAAACCAACAGGGTCGCCTGCCTCGAGTCCGTGCGCTTCGCGAGCGCATGATGTTGTGCGGCGTGCAGGCGCTCAATCGGTTCGTTGGTGACGGCTTGCCCGAGATGCGCGAATTGCTGGAAAGCCTCGGGCCGCCGCCCGAAGCGTTGATCGCCTTGACGCCTGCGCTGGAGGAATACGAACAGCGAAGCACTCCTGCGGTCCGCGCAGCGTTTGACGCGGCCACGCGCCTGTGCGCCGCCGACCGGAACGATCAGGCGATCGACAATGTTGTGAATGAAGTCAAACGGCTGCGCGCGATCAATCGAAAGCTCATCGAGGACCTCGGGCCCGCACTTCCCGAAGACGTCCGCGGCGCGTGGTGGACGGAGTTCCTCGCGCGGGCGTACGGGCACTCGAACCTGGTCACCGACGTGTTCACCATCGCTCGCATCGATGCCGCACTCGCATCCGAAATCACCGAGGCCGAGCGGGTTTCGCTGGAAGCGCTGCGAACCAGCGCGGCCGCGTATGAATCGCAGGCCCGGACAAAGATGCTTGACCTGCACGACCAGTACGCGATCTCGCGCGCGCCGCCCCAGGGCGCCATTGCTGATTCCGAGTATTACGAAGGCGTCAACGCGATGCAGCGCGAGGTGATGGCGAAGGATGACGAGTTCAGGAAGACGCTCGATGGCCTTCTGGGAACCGAACGTGTCAAGGCGCTGAAGCCCGCACACGGGAGATTCGTCCCGTCAATGGGCGGTATCCGCGCCGCGTGCGGCGTTCGCGCAAATGTCTGTCGGGTGTACGACGCCGCGAAGCGCCCGGGCGTTCCCGAGTCACGATCCGACGCGCTCATTCCCGCGCCGTTGTCCGCCGACGAAGTGGAAGTCATCAACATTTCCCTCAATCTGCGGCCAGAAGATGCGCAGCGGCTTCGTGAACGCTTCCGCTCTCTCGCCAATGCCATGGCGAAGAAGATCGAGCCGATGCAGGATGGATTGTTCGGCACATCCATGTCGAAGCGCGTCCCGAGTGAGGCGGCGGACGACCCCATGAAATGGGCCCAGGCGTGTGATCAGGCCCGCGAAGAGGTGCGGGCGGCGATCAAGGCCGCGGACGCCGACCTGCTGGAGCAACTCCGCGCGGCACTGCCCGAACCACCCGACGACGCCATGTGGCGGCGCGTCACGCGCATGCATGAGCGTGCGCAGGTCACGCTTGACCTCGCGCTGTCGACCGGAGCCAACCACTCCGGCGAAGTGGATGTCTTACGGATGCTCCTGATGTGCGGCCTGGACGCCGAGACGTGGGTGGCTGTCGAATCCGTCACCACGCGGTACGAGGCCCAATTGTCGGCGGACCTGAAATCGCTGTTCGACGCCTATCGCGACAACGCGATCAAGGAGTTGGCGCGTCGCGCCGGCTTGCGCGAGTCTGACGTTCGTACGTGGAGCAGGCGCATCGATGACCTGCACCGACAGCATCAGGCGATCGCCAAGTTGAATTCCGACACCGTTGATCAACTCGTCGCGACTCTTCCTGAGGAGAAGGCGATCGCCTTGCGCGATGCGTTCGATCGCGCAGCGTTCCCGCTGGCGTTTGACGATCGCGCGGGCATGGAAGCGGCGCTTGCCCGCGCCGCCTCGCTCAATGACCTTCGCAACGACCAGCGCGAGCGAGTGCGCGAGATCCGATCCGCGTACGCCGCCGCCGTCGCGGAGAATCGACAGCGACTCGTCATCGTCTGCGCCGCGCTCAGGCCTGATCTGCCGGCCATCGGCTTCACCGGCACGCCTGAGCGCATGGCGAATCAGGAACGATTCTCCCTTGAGAGTGGCCGGCTGCTGGATGAACGGGCGCAGATCAATCGTCGCGCGATGCGCGGCCTGCACATGACGCTCTCCCCCGCGCAATTGCAGCTGGTGACCGCGGCGACCGCGGAACCGGCAACGCAATGAGAAGCCCAGGCATGGCCTTGCCTGGGCTTTGCGCGTTCATTCGCTTCTGAGCGTGCTCAACCCTTCCACTTCGTCAGCGCCGGCCCCACGTAATTCGCCAGCGGGCGGATGATGCG
>CAZCGB010000354.1:0-4003 GCA_964498045.1 uncultured Isosphaeraceae bacterium | reverse complement strand
GCAGCCAACAATCGTCCGGAGCTCGACTGTGCCGATGAATGCGTTTCGACGTCCTATTCGACCTGTCTGAACCCTGACCTTCACCGGGTTCAGTGAACTCTTGCATTGATCGCTGCCGTGTCCCCCAAGCTCTGGCAACAACTTCCCAATTCGTTGACCGTGCTGCGAGCAATCCTCGCCGGCGGGTTCTTCGCCGCGCTCAATGCCTATCGCTATCCCGATGAAGGCGTGCTGTGGGGCAACATCGCGATCGTGCTGTTCATCGCCGCCGCCATCACCGACGCCCTCGACGGCCACCTCGCGCGCAAGTGGCACGTTGAGTCGGTGTTCGGCCGCATCATGGACCCGTTCTGCGACAAGGTGCTGATCCTCGGCGCGTTCATCTACCTCGCAGGCCCGCGCTTCGTGGTCAAGGAATGGGTCGATGACGGCTCGTTCTTCACCATGGCCACCGGCGTCTATCCGTGGATGGTCGTCATCATCCTCGCCCGCGAACTGCTCGTCACCGGCATCCGCGGCGTGATCGAGTCCATGGGCCTGAGCGGCGCTTCCAACTGGTCCGGCAAGATCAAGATGATCCTGCAGTCGATCATCGTGCCGATCGTCCTTGCGCTGGTGATCAACTTCAAGACCTCGCAGACGCCCTGGGCCATGTGGGCCTGTCACGTCATGGTGTACCTCACGCTCATCGTCACCGTCTACAGCGGCGTGCCGTACGTCACGGGGCTGCGCGCCATCATGGACAAGAAGAAATCCGAGTGAAGATCGTCATCATCATCACCCGAAGAGCCCCGGGTCTTCCGAAATAGCATGCCTCGTCGCATCCGGCGACTGTTCAAGCAGCGCCGCATCATCGTTCTTCGGCGTGTTCACGCGCGATCCGACGGGATACGCGCGCATCGCCTTCGCCTCGATCGGTGCGAACAAGTCCTGCAACGCCGCGGCGTCTTCGATCGAGCCGTCCAGCCAGTGATCCCATTGCGCCGGCGAAACCAGCATCACCGGCATGCGGTCGTGCACCTGCTGCGCCACCGCGTTGGGCGAGGTCGTCAGGATCGTGTATGTCTCGATCGGTTCCGCCAACGGCGATTCCTTCGGCCCTTTCCATCGATCCCACAATCCCGCGAAGCCGAAGACGCGATCGTCGGTCAATCGCAGCGCGAAAGGCTGTTTGCGGTCAATTGCCTTTAAGGGTTTCTTCCATTCATAGAACGCGTCGGCGGGAACCACGCAGCGATGCCGCTTCAGCAGTTTGCGGAACATGGGCTTTTCCGCCACGGTCTCGCTGCGTGCGTTGATCATCTTGTTGCCGATGGATTCATCCTTCGCCCAGAACGGGATCAAACCCCAGCGCAGCATCTCCAGCCGCCGCTCGCCGGTCCTTGAATCAGCGCGGATGACCGGGGCCAATTGCGTCGGCGCGATGTTGAAGCGGGGTCCGAACTGGTTTACCACGCCCAGCCGGAACAGTTGGGCGAGCACGTCGGCAGGGGTTGTCAGCGCGTATCGGCCGCACATGGTGGAACTGGAAAATCCTCAGCCGCTTGCGGCTTAGCCGTAAACCATCGCGCGGCGAAGCCGCAAGCGGCTGGGGTCGTCTTTACCTACTCCGCCCCCACCACCACGCCCCGGCATTCCCCAAAACCGATCCGTCGCGCGCCATCGCCTTCGCACCACGCGCGCATGATGACCTCATCGCCGTCCTGAAGGAACTTCCGTTGCGTGCCGTCTGGCAAACTGATCGGATTCTGCCCGCGCCAGGTCCGTTCCAGCAGGCAGCCGCGTGAATCTTCGCTCGGGCCTGAGATGGTTCCCGTCGCCAGCAGGTCGCCGGTGCGCATGTTGCATCCTGTCGACGTGTGATGCACGAGCATCTGCATGATGGTCCAGTACATCTCGCGCATCCCCCCCCTGCTGATTCGCGTCGGCTCCATCTTCTTCTCGCGCATCGTCGCCGACGCGATCAACACTTCGACGGTGATGTTCAACCCGAAGTCCTCCGTCGGCTGGAGATACTCCAACACCGCGGGATCCTCCACGCCGCGCGCCGGTCCATTCACGCGGAACGGCGCGAGCGCCTCGAGCGTCACCACCCACGGGCTGATGGTCGTCGCGAAGTTCTTGGCGTTGAACGGACCCAGAGGCTGGTACTCCCACTTCTGCACGTCGCGGGCTGACCAGTCGTTCACGATCACCATGCCGAACACATGCGATGCCGCATCCTTCATCGCGATGCGCGTGCCCAGGTCGTTGCCCGGCCCGACGAGGAACCCCATCTCCATCTCGTAATCAAGCAGTTTGCACGGCCCAAACGTCGGCGGCCCCAAGTCGTTCGTGACGGTCTGGCCCATCGGCCTTCGCACCGGCGCGCCGCTGATCACGATCGAACTCGCCCGGCCGTGGTATCCGACCGGCAGATGTTTGTAATTTGGCAGCAGGGCATTGTCCGGCCGGAACATCGAGCCGACGTTCGTGGCGTGATGGATCGACGCATAGAAGTCGGTGTAGTCGCCGATCATCGCGGGCAACAGCATCTCGGCCTCGCGCATGGGCACGAGCACCGCGCTTTGCGCGGATAGATCGCTCGCGAACCTGCCTTGCTCATCCAGCAGCGATGTGATGTGCCGACGGATCGATTTCCAATGCACCCGCCCAAGCGCCATGAGGTCATTAAGCGATGCCGCGCACAACGCGGCCGCCGCTTCGGGTTTGATCGCGGGGGCCTCGATGATCTTCAGTTCGACGCAGCGCGCGAGATCAAGGATCTGGTCGCCGATCGCCACGCCGACATGCGGTGTGCGTTCCTCGGCCTTGCGGCGAAACACGCCGAACGGCAGGTTCTGAATGGGAAAATCCGCGTCCGGGGCATTCGCGGCTTCAATGAACGAACGCCGCTGAGGATCGTGCGTTGGATCGGTGGTGGGCATGCGCGGCGAATCTTACACCGCATTCACGCCCCCGCCATTCTCGCAACGACCACTTCACACACCCGCCTCCACAGCATCCAGCAATCCCAGTTCACGCAGGTCCTGTCGCGGCTCATCGAACGAGCACGAGCCGAACGAGACCGCGAATTCCTCGCGGACATCTTCGATCGAATCATCGCGCAGCCGATGCTTGCGCCAGGTGATCGAATCATCGCTGAACTTGAACGCCTTGACATCGCGCTCTTCCAGCAGCGCGGTGATGTCGCTCACGCCCAACTCATCGGTCAACGCCAGGCAGGACGCGAGGAACACGTTCAGGAAGCCGTGCTCGTCCGCGCCGATCTCCTCGTTGCGGTGGCGCAACGGATGATGCATTCCGGCCGTGGCTTTGAAGGGAACGTTCGCTGCGGCGCAGGCGTGGATGAACTTCGCCAGGTTCGAGGACGTCGGAAACAGTTCGGGCGTCGCGCCGCCCGTGCGGACCTTCGCGCCGCAGTCGCCGGCCGTCATCGCCGCGATCATCTCCCGCGGGTCGCGGTCGATGGCGATCTCGAAGAACGGCTTGAGCCCGCCGGTGATCTGCTCCATCGCCGCGTCGATGTTCGCGACGCCGTCGGCTTTGAGTTCGATGGTCTCGATGATCGCCAGGATCGCGTCATCGCTTTCGTGCTGGCGGTTGAACTGGTGGATGCGCGCGAGTTCATCGTCGAGTTCAGCCGAGCCTGCAGGGGCGGTCAACGCGCTGATCTGCCACGGCCCGGCGTCATCCGCCGCGCTCTGCCTCATCGCCGTCGATGCGTCCGATTCGAACTCATCCAGGCGCGCCACCGGCACGATCAGCCGCCCAAGCATCCATGAATCGGGCGCGACGAGGTACTCGGCGTAATTGCGCACCGTCGCAGGCATGTCGAGCTTCGCAGGCGGGAACAGCCCGGCGTAGTCAACGAGACGGGCCATCAGGGCGTGGATGGGCGATGAAGTCACGGGGCACCTCGGGGGAAACATCGAAAAGTCAAAACGCCAGAACGCAGAAACAACACCAGCACGGTCGGCCGTTCTTGCGCGTACGCCAGCAA
>CAZCGB010000353.1:0-4006 GCA_964498045.1 uncultured Isosphaeraceae bacterium | reverse complement strand
GGGCAGCGCGAACCTCCATTCGCCGATGTGCCTGGCGAGGAACGACCCCAGCAGCAGCGTCGCCATAACCGCCAGGAACGCCTCGATCCCCAGCCACATGGTCAGCCGCAGCAAAGCGGTGTCCGCCCGCTTGAGGTTGATCGCACCCAATGTGCGCAGGTTCAGTCTCACCGTGGAGTCGAGCCTGGACTGCAGACGCGTCCATTGTGATTTCATCTCGTCGAGTTCGTGCATTGTCGTTCCTTTCAATGGCGTCACGCGTCCTGTGCAGATGGCGCCAATTCCTTCTTCATTCTGGATTTGAGGCGGCTGATCTTCGTGCCCACGTTGCTTTCGCTGATGCCCAGCACCTGCGCGATCTCCGCGTGGCTCTTGTCATCGAGGTACAGCATGATCAGGGCCTTGTTCAACGGGTCGAGCCGCTCGATGAATCCGTACAGCGGACCGACGTCGGCGAGCGGCGACGGCGATTCGCCGATCTCCTCCAGCACGCGTCCGTCGGCGGGAATGACGTGGCGTGTGCGCGTGCTTTCGCGTCGCACGAATGAGATCGCCACGTTGAGCGCGACGCGGCACATCCACGTCGAGAACAGGCAACGGTCGTCGAACCGCGGAAACGACCGCCACAACTGGGCGATGATCTCCTGCGCGAGGTCCTCGCGGTCATCCGCATCGCGGCAATAGGTGCCACACACCTTCATGATGATGCCGCGATGCTCGTCGACGAGCGGTTGGAACCTTTGTTGGAGCGCGTGGGTGGACATGAATCGGGCGGCGGACGGCATTCTGACTCGCGCACGAAGGTCGCGCGATCAGACGGTGATTCGCCGATGCATCGAAAACATCACAGCGATGCCGAGCGTTTTTTCAACGCGACATCTGCGATCCCGCCAAAAAGTCAGCAAACCTCTGTGAATTGCGTCGATTCAGTGGCCGCCGTCTGCGCCCGCGCCTTCGCTGCTGGGCTTCACCGTCACCACGATAGTGTTCTCCGGCGTGTAGTGCGTCGCGAACGTCTCCTGCACGTCCTTGGCGGTCATCGCCTGGTAGGCGGCGGGTTCGGTCAGGATGTCGTCGATGCGCACGTTGCGGAAGGTCATCATGTTCATGCGGCCGGCCCAGAACTGCGGCTGCTTCACCTGTTCGGCCCAGGTCGTCGCCATCTGCTTCTTGGCCACGGCGAGTTCGTCGTCCTTCGGGCCTTCCTTGGCGAACTTGGCGTACATGCTCGCGAGTTTGGCGACCAGCGCGGGAACCTTCGTCGGATCGGTCGGAGCCGTCGCGGCGAACACGCCGAAGCCCGGATACGTCGATCCCGCGCGCGAAGACGCGCCGATGGAATACACCAGTTGATCCTGCTCGCGCACCTCGGTGGTCATGCGCATCGACAGGATGCGGGCCGCCATGTTCATGAAGCGGGTCGCGTCGCGATCGTTCTCATCCACGCCGTAGAACCCGGAGTAGACGAACGCCTGGTCAGTCGGCGTTTCAATGACTTTGTCGGCGGTGCGGGGGCCGACCGGCCGCTTGAGATGCCGCAACGATTCGAACATCGCGGGATCGACGCGCTCGCGCGAAGGCAGCGCGCCGAGATACCGCGCGCACAGGTCCAGCGCCTTCTCGCGCGGCAAGTCGCCCACGATCGTCACTTCGATCGGCGATTCCTTGATCAATTTCTCCAGCCAAGACTGCGCGGCGGCGAGCGAGAGTTTCTGGATCTGCTCGGCCGTCACCGGCTGCACGCGCGGATCGCCCTCGGGATAGGTCAGTTGCGCCACGGTGCGCGAACCCAGCGCGGTGGGGTTCTTGAGCATCTCCGTCAGGGCTTCGACCGTGGTCGATTGGAACTGCGTGAAGGACGGGCCTTCGATCTTGGGCTCGGTGAGCAGCAGATACGCGAGTTGGAAGCCGGTTTCGAGGTCCTCCGGCGCGCCGGAGATGGAGAGCGCGATCGAATCACCGCCGCCTCCCCCGCCGCCGCCGCGTCCGCCACGACCGCCGCCTCGGCCGCCGCCGCCGAATCCACCGCCGACGTTCACCTTCTTACCGGCCATGAGTTCACGGATGTCGGTTGATGAGAGGTGCTGCGTGGCGGCCCGGCCCCATGCGAGTTGCGCGGCTGAAGTGATTCCGCGGTTGTCGGCGGTCTCCAGCATTTCGCCGCCAATGAGCGCGATGCGGATGCTGACTTCATCCTTGTTCTCATCCATGAAGCGATAGTGGACGTTGACGTTGTTGCTCAACCAGCCGTTCCAGATCTTCGTCGCGGCGTGTTCGCTGCCCTCGGCGACCTTGCCGGGCGTCGGCAGCGTGGCCATGAGCGTTGTGGCATGCGCGGTTTCCTTCTCCGGCGTTGGCTTCACGGCGAGCGCCCTCACGCCCGCATCCAGCAGTTGCGCATCGGTCGGCACATCCTTGCCGCTGGGCAGGGTAGCCACGAACGCGGCGGTGGAGAAATCGAACTCGGCCGCGAATCGTTTGGAGACTTCCTCTGGCGTGATGGTCGCGAGGTATTTCTTGAGAAGGTCCAGACGCTGCTGGGCGGAGAGCGTCGGCTCCTCGGTCGCCACGTCGCCGTTGATACGGTTCATGTAGCCCGACATCTGCGTGGTGGCCTCGGTCTCCACGGCCCGCTCGGCGTTCGACATCATCTCTTTCCTCACCACGTCGAGTTCGTGGGCGGTGAACCCGAACGCGCGGCCGCGCTGCACCTCCAGCGCGATCTCGTCCAACGTCTCGTGCCACTTGCCGGTGTTGGCCGTGCCGCTCACTTCCGCGGTGTAGATTGCGTTGACGCTGTTGCCCTGCGAAACGCGGGCGTTGCGGTAACTGGTGTTGCCGCTGGTGGCCTTCTCGCCGAAACGGCGGTTCATCGCCTGCGTGGCGAGGCTGATCACCAGGTCATCGCGGTACTGCTGCTCGGTGGTGGTCGGCGGGCGGACCTTCTCCAGCCGCACGATGCGCACGTTCTCTCCGGTCAGCTCCGGATCGGTCGCGACGATGGCGAACGATTTCTCGTACGGCTTGACGTTCAACTCCTGCGGCGTCGGGCGCGGCTTCGAAGGCAGCGGGCCGAAGTTCTCCTTGATCTCCTTGACCACCTCCTGCGGATCGGCGTCGGCGATCACGATCAACGTCGCGTTCGACGCGCAATACCATTTGTTGACATAGTCCTGGAAATTCTTCTGGTTCACGCCCTTGATGGTGGCCTCAGTGCCGATGGCGTCGCGGAAGCCGAAGATCGAGCCGGGATACAACCGGGCGTCGATGTAATCGCCGGTGCGCTGACGCGCGGACAGGCCGCGACGCCGTTCTTCAAGAATGATCTGCCGCTCGTTGTCGATTTCGCTGGGCAGCAGCGACAGCCGGCCGACGACGTCGGCGAAAAACGTCATGCCTTTGCCCAGCGTCTCGTTGTCGGCCTTCGGCAGGCTGAGCTGGAACGTGGTCTGCCCGTAGTTGGTAAAGGCGTTCTGGTCGCGGCCGAAGGTCATGCCCATCGACTCGAAGAACGGGATGAGCGAGCCGGGCTTGAAGTTCTCCGAGCCGTTGAAGGCCATGTGCTCGAGGTAGTGCGCGATGCCGCGCTGCTCATCGGTCTCGTTGAGCGAACCGGTGTGCATGTGCACCCACATCACCGCGCGGCCGGGCGGCAGGTTGTGCCTGCGAACCACGTACTCCATGCCGTTGTCGAGCTTGCCCATGACCAGCGCGGGATCGTGCGGCAGATCCTGCGCGCCGGCCCGCGAAGACATCAGCGCGAGCAGAGCGACAGCGATGAGCGAGCGGACAACCAAGCGATGCTTGTGACGATTGATCATGGGCGAACTCCGGCGAAGTGCGATGACCAGTGGCGAATGCCTGCCCGCAACCCTCACAGCCCGATCCCGACTGCGACCAGACCAATGCGTATTGGACGCTGAACCAGCCTGCAATGCAATGGGGTTGGGTCGGCGAAAGCCCATCACGACGCCCGAATCTTCAACTCCCTGCAGTTCGGGGGGCG
>CAZCGB010000352.1:0-4017 GCA_964498045.1 uncultured Isosphaeraceae bacterium | reverse complement strand
TGTGAATTACGACACCAAGACGCCGGTGTGGATTTATGGCCTGACTGATGTCAGTGGTGGCAACAGTGGTGGTGGCGGGGGCGGGAATGGTGGGGATCGTGGCGCGATGGGTGGATGGCAGGCCAACAGCAAGTACAGCCAACTCTTCAACAAGAAGAGCGTGGACAAGTGGAAGGGCACGATCGTCCGCACTGACAGCGTTGTGCCGCTGAAAGGCATGGATGCCGGCGTCGCGCTGATCGTGAAGACTGAGAACAGCGGCAACATGCAGGTGCAGCTCGGACCGGAATGGTTCGTGAAGCATCAGCAGGACAAGTTTGCTGAAGGCGACGCCATCGAAGTACTCGGCTCGAAGGTGGATGTCGATCAGAAGACGGTCATCATGGCGACGCAAATCCGCATGGGCGGCCGCTCATTGACGCTGCGCAACGCCGACGGCGTGCCCGCATGGGACGCCTGGCAAGAGCGGAAATGATCTCGACTTGGAATGTGCGCGAATTTGAATGGCAACCTGAGGCCGCTTCAATCGTGAAGCGGCCTCGGTCACTTCAGACACCGATCATCATTCAACAATCATCGACCGAGCGTCGCCGATGCTGCCTGCCTCTCGGGGGAAGCGCACGCGGACGATGTCGAAAGCGGCCCGCACGTCGATGCCGCGCGGATCAACCCCGACCATCACAGGATTCTCCACGGTCATGTTGCCTCGGTCGTTGCAAAGCCTCTTCAGCGCCGCCTGATGGCTTTTGTTGATCTCGCGACAAAGCGAACCTTCGCCTGCCGAAAGAGGATTCGGTTCGCTGAACGCCTCGCCATCGATGAACAATCCTTGAAACCGGGCCGCGTCAATGAGCATGTTGGCCCAGCGCACATCGGCAGGTTCGCCGTGATAGATGCGCCAACGGTCGCCCAACGCACCGTCGAGGCCGCCTTCCTCGAACTGCTCAAGCGTGACCATGAGTTCCATCGCGCCGTCGCGGTCATCGGGCACGAACAGGGTGGTATCGGCAGCCCTGAGCATCGCCACCATCACCGGGGCGACGAGCCGGCCGTCTGGAGCGACGACATATTTGATTGATTCAATATGACCGTCGAAGCGAAGGTCGGCTCGGCTGTTGCCGCGCACAAAATCGATGGCGGATTCGACGGCGGAATCATCGTGCATGGTGATCGCATCGTAGCGGGTCGCACGCACTATCATTTGCGGCGCATGACGCTGATCGCCGCTTCCATTGCCGTGCATGCCGCGGATGAGGTCTCTTCGGCGCTGGAGCGCGCGCATGTTGCGGCAAAATCCGGTGCAAACCTCATCGAATGGCGCATCGACGGCCTGGCGGAGGAGGCGAACCCGTTGCCCGCCGCCCAACGCCTGGTGCGCGAGAGTCCGCGCCCGTGCATCGTCACCTGCCGGCCGACAAGTGAAGGCGGCGATTACGGCGGCGATGATTCCTCGCGGGTAAGCCTGTTCGAGGCGCTGGCGGCGGGCGATCATCCGCCGCGCTACATAGACGTTGAACTCGCCACGTATGAGCGCAGCGAGAATCTGCGACAGAAAGTGCGGCTCGCGGCGACGCATCCGCGCCAGCCGCGCGATCTTCAAACGAGCCTGATCCTCAGCGCGCATGATTTCGATCGCCGACCGGCGGATCTGCTGCAGCGCATCGAGCGCATGACCGCTGACGAATCGTGCGCCGTGATCAAAGTCGCATGGATGGCGCGTTCGCTGCGGGACAATCTGGAGGCGTTCGAACTCCTGGCCACGCGACGCAAGCCGACCATCGCGCTGTGCATGGGACGATTCGGCCTCATGAGCCGCGTGCTCGCGCCGAAGTTCGGCGGATTCCTCACTTTTGCGACTGATACCGCCCAGGAGATGACCGCGCCGGGTCAGCCGACGATCGAGGAGTTGAAATCGCGGTATCGATTCGACGCGATCACCGAGACGACGAAGGTCTTCGGCGTGATCGGTTGGCCAATCGAGCATTCGCGCAGCCCGCAAGTCCACAACGCGGGCTTCGCGGCGATCGACTTCGATGGCGTGTATGTGCCACTGCCAATCCCCCCCGAATATGAACACTTCAAGGCGACGGTTGGCGCGATGATCGACGATCCGCGCCTGACGTTCCGCGGCGCGAGCGTGACCATCCCGCACAAGGAGAATCTGGTCCGCTTCGTGCGAGAACGCGGCGGGCGGCTGAATCTCATCAGCGAGCGAATCGGCGCCGGCAACACGCTTATCGCGAGCGCGACCGGGGCTGTATCGTGCGCCAACACCGATGCGCCGGCTGCGGTCGAGTCGCTGTGCGAGGGCATGGACATCGCGCGTGAGGAGTTGAAATCCAAGCGCATTGCGGTGCTGGGTGCTGGCGGCGTCGCACGGGCCGTCGCGGGCGGATTGCTGGCGGAAGGCGCGGCTGTCGTCATCTTCAATCGCAACGAAGCGCGTGCAACACAGTTGGCGAAAGACCTGGCTTGCCTCGTCACAACCGATTCAGGAAAGATCGACACAGGCAAGCCCGACGCCCTCGCCTGCGGCTGCTTCCACGCCTTCATCAATTGCACGCCCCTTGGCATGCAAGGCGGACCAGCGCCCGATGAATCGCCGTTAGGCGACGATGTGCCGCTGAATGATGAGGTGACGGTGATGGACACGGTGTACGCGCCGATGCGTACGCCGCTGATTCAACTGGCGGAATCGCGCGGGGCGCGCGTCATCACCGGCGAATCGATGTTCCTGAAGCAGGCGGCAATGCAGTTCAGGATGTGGACTGGTTGCGATCTGCCGGCTTCGCGACGTCAGTCGCGCGATTAATCGTTCGCACTGAAGTGCAAACGCCGGACGCCATGTTCACAGCACGAACTTCCGCAGGTCCTCGTCCTTCATGATCTTGCGCAGCCGCTCGCGCACGAACTCGCCGGCAATCGCGATCGACTTCTCGCCTTGGCCCGCGATTTCCGGCGCGTCGAACGAAATCTCCTCGAACACGCATTCGATCACCGTCATCAGTCTTCGTGCGCCGATGTTCTCCATCGCCGCATTCGCCTCTGCGGCGAGTTCCGCCATGGCGTCGATCGCGCCGGGCTTGAACTCGACGTGCAGGCCCTCCGTCTCCAGCAGCGCCTGCTGTTGCTTGGTGAGCGCGGCGTCAGGCTCAGTCAGAATCCGCTTGAAATCCGCGGCAGTCAGCGGTGTCAGCTCCACACGGATCGGGAACCGCCCCTGCAGTTCCGGCATCAGGTCGCTCACGCTCGCCGAGTGAAACGCGCCGGCGGCGATGAAGAGGATCTGATCGGTGTTCACCACGCCCCAGCGTGTGTTCACGGCCGAGCCTTCCACGATCGGCAAGAGATCGCGCTGCACGCCCTGACGCGACACATCCGGCCCGCCGCCCTTTCCGCCATCGGAAGGTGAAGCAATCTTGTCGATCTCGTCGAGGAAGATGATGCCCGACTGCTCGGTGCGCTCGATCGCGGCTTCGATGAGTTTCTCACGATCGATGAGCTTGTTGGTCTCTTCCTCCATCAGCACATTCCGGGCGCGGGCCACGGTCATCTTGCGGCGGCGCGTGCGGTCGGGAATCAGGCTCTCCAGCACGCCCGCCACCTGCGGGTCCATCTGCTCGGGGCCCATCATGCCGATGATGGGCGTGGACTGCTTTTCGGTGATGGTGATCTCGATGTCCTTGTCCTCAAATGCGCCGCTGCGGAGCTTGTCGCGCAGGCGATGCCGCGCGCGCTCGCGCGGGTCAGTGACGACGGTGGTCGAATCGCCGCTTGCGGCTTCACGCACGCCGTCCGCATCAACCGTGTGTGCGGCGTCCGTCGTCGCCAGAGTTGACACTTCAGATTTGAGATCTGGAATCCGCTCGCCGTGCTCGTGATCGTGGTCATCATCAGGCTCAACATCGAGGTCACCCATCAGGATCGCGATCAGTCTCTTTTCGACAGCGGCTTCAGCCCGTTCGCGCACCACCGCCGCCTGCTCGCTGCGCAGCATGTTGATGGCGAGTTCCAGCA
>CAZCGB010000351.1:0-4027 GCA_964498045.1 uncultured Isosphaeraceae bacterium | reverse complement strand
TTGCCGTTCGTTGGCTGGCTGCAGGATCACATGGATCACCTCTGGAGGAACGAGGCCGGCGCAAGCGTTGGCGATCTTGATCTCGTTGTCGCACACGCTCCCGATGTGCTGTGCGGGCTGTATGGCTATCGCCGCGATCGAATGCTGCCCAGCAGCAATCTCACCGATCCGCAGACGTACTCCGCGGAGCCGCTGCCGGAGTCTGAACTCGAACCCCACCGGTGCGACCTGTCGTTTGTCAGTCACGGTGCGGAGACGCCGGACGAATTGGTCAATGAAATCAAACAGGCGACCAACGAGACTTTCGGCCGAATGATGGCGTTGTCCCTCGCGCTCTTGGGTGCGCGGCTCGAACGCGAGGGCTGCCTGAATGCGCAGCAGCTTCTCGAAGTCATGCTTCAGGCTGAACACGAAAGTGGACATCCGCCGCTGACGCCGCAGATTCGACGAAGCGTCGTGTATCCGCAGATTGCACGGATTCACGATCGGCTGTTCCGTCATCAGACGCTCGCTTGGGCTGCGCGCTGGGCCGATGCACGTCGGAAGAGTCTACGAATCTATGGTCGAGGCTGGGTTCGGCATCCGACGCTTGCACGTTACGCGACTAGCGAAGTGGCGAGCGGCAGGGCGCTGCGAGCCGTGTTCCAGGCGTCAACGCTGAACCTGCAGGCGAACGCCTATTCATCGCTGCACCAGCGCTTGCTCGATGCTGTCGCATGCGGAGGGACGGTGATTTCACGCCATAATCCGGCCGACTTCGTGCGGGGGCCGTTCGTGAGGGTTGCCTCTGCGATTCGTGAGAACAGGCTGCAATCGCTGGCTGAACTCGTCGAGTTGCGACAAGGCCAATCGCCGCTTTCCGCCGCATGCGATGAAGCCGAGCGATTGAGCGGCCTTGTCATTCGAACCATCGCCGACCAGCGCCGTCTTGATCAGATTCGCGTGTTGCGAGAGTCGAACGACATTCCGGAATTGCAGGAAGATTCCGGACTTTTTGCGATGCTGCGCGATTCGCGGTTCATTCCCGCGCGCGTCGCCAGCGACATTCCCGGTTTCGATCGCGTTGTGTTTCGCACGGAAACCGAGATGCATGAGCTGCTTGATCGATTGTTTGAAGACGCCGATTCGCGCCGTGACAGCGTCGCTCAGATGCGTCCGGATGTTCTGAAGCACGACACATTTGACGGACTCGTTGCGCGCATCATCGCCACGTTCGCCGATGGAGCGGCCACATGAGATGGCTCCTGGTATCGCGACAGCATCATCCGACTCATGGCGGCATCGGCACGTACGTTCGACGATTCCTGCATGCAGCCAACGAGGCCGGTTGGCACGCCGAATTGGTCACCCAGCCGGGAGACGACTGGCCTCGCTGCGAGCGTGTGCACGAGGTGCAAACGCCCGACATGCACTCGGCGTTCAACGCACGTTTGCCCGAGCTGCGTCGGAAGCATGTGATTCGCCCGTATCGATATGCCCTCTGGAGCAATGCGGTTGCAGAACGGCTGAAGTCCATGCCGGGACATTTCGACGTCATCGAGTTCGTCGATTGTCAAGCCGAAGGATTCGCATCGATCTTCAATCCGGAAGTTCGCGAGCGTCATCGCAGGGCCCGATTCATCGTGCACGCGCACACGCCGATGTTCGTCGAGGAGGCGATCAACGGTTCGGACGTTGGCGCATTCAATCGCTCAATGTATCACGATTGGGAACGCCGCGCATTGAACGCCGCCGACGGCGTCATCGTCACCGGCGGAGTGCTTCAACATGCGCTGAGCGCTGTTTGCCAATCCACAGTCATACCGTATCCAATCGCCGCGGAGCCGACTCGCAACATGCGCGCTCGGCAGCGAGAGCACCGAATTCTGCTGATCGGCTCGGTGCAGCAGCGCAAGGGGGTTGATCTGTGGGCACAGAGCCTCAACCGCGTGTTGCGCGCGAAGCCGAAGGCGACGGCTGCATTGGTCGGCCCCGATACGCCAACCGCGCCGGATGGTCTGAGCATGGCCGCGCATGTGCAGCGCATGCTCGAGCCGCGCCTGCTTGATCGCTTCCGATGGACCGGGTCGCTGTCGCACGATGTCGTGCGTGAACTGGTCGCGACGTCAAGCCTCGTCGTCGTCCCCAGCCGCCTGGAGAGTTTCTCGTTCGTTGCAGCCGAGGCGCTGCTCGCGGGCACGCCAGTCCTGATTTCTGACCAGACCGGCATCGGCGAACATGTGCGATCACTGCCGCGTGTGCCGGCGCACGATGTCGGATCGCTTGCGGAGGCGCAAATTGGAATGCTTTCGAATGCCGACGAGGCGATGAAGGTCGCCGAAACGTGCCGCGTTGAGATGATCCAAGCGTGCGAACCGAATCGCGTGCTGCGCATGCGCCGGGAGTTTGTGCACGACCTGCCGCCGTCGGCGTGCTGGCATCAACCTGACGCCGACGCGCATGACGAAATGCGTTCGTTCATTTCTCGCGTCGATGAAGCGCTGTCTGCGGCCGATCCGCTGCTCGATGAGGCTTCCAGCGTGCGGTCGTAAATGCACCAGACGATTGAGCCATGGGGCGCAATTGCGCGTGCGCGACCGTGCATCGCTCGTTCGTACGTGTCGCTGGACACGAGGATGATGTCCGGTCGCAACGATGGCAGGTCCATGGGCCGACAAATCGGCAATGCATCAAGCAGGCGGCATCCTGAAGAATGATCATCGCACACGCCGACAATGGTCGCCCTGCCTCGAATCGCGCATCGAAGGTCATTCAGCCGCCGTTGTGTGTGTTTGCCAGCCCCAAAGAGCACGATTCTTGGCATCGCGCCGTGTGACTTCAGCCTGCGTCGGAGCGACCTCAAATCCGCGTCGAGCAGCACGCGGGTTTGACTCGCAAAGCGCTGCAATCCGGGCATGGATCGACCGAGGTAATGCCATGACATGCTCCGCATGTCGCGCGAGAGCAGCCAGCGGATGATGGATCGCGTGCGCAATGCACCCACGACCACGCGATCAATGAGGCCGGCCATTTCGATGCGTGTCGCGCGTCGCAGTTCGCGATTGAACATCCGCACCTGGCGAAGGTAGGCACGGAGTGATGCGTATCTGCCGATGTTGTGACTGATCCCGCCGCGCCGGAAACCCAGAAGTGTTTCGGGCGTGTACGCGAGACCATGGCTACGCACGAAACGGGCGAGGAAGATCATGTCGAGCCCGAGCAGCGGGGGGCCTGCATCACTCAATGCCGCCATGTCGCGCAAGGACTCCAAACTCGCCTGCAGCTTCACTGTGCGAAACAATCCGTAGAACGGAGTTCCGGGCAATTCCCGCAGATACACACCGACACGTTGCGCCGGCGTCAGGTTCGATGTCGTTCGCAGCGACGCCGTTTCCAGCCGCACTTCGCGCGGCGACCCATCAGGATCTATGTTCCGCACTGAGCAGCAAGCCAGGCCGAGGTCTGCATGCGCATCAAGCATCGATGCGAGTGATTCCAGAAACGGCGGCTCACGCAGGTCGTCGCATGCCGCCCAGCAGAAGTACTCAGTCGAAGCCTGCTCCGCGGCGTGGATGAGGTTGCGCAAAACGCCGACATCGTGCGAGCGCCTTGCCAGACACACGCGCGCATCCCGGTTCGCAAACGACTGAACGATTGCTGCGGTCCCATCCGTCGACGCGTTGTCATGCACGACGAGCGCGAAGTCGGACATCGTCTGCGCGAGAAACGAGTCGATGGCGCTCGCGATGAAACGCTCGCCGTTGCGCACGACCATGCCGACGGTGATGCGAGGCGCGTTCACGGAGCCGGCTCCTCGCGACGCATCAGAACGCCGCGCGGCGAGTGCGTGACGGCATAGCCGACAAAGCCGCTGTCAATCGAGAACTCTCGTCCGAGTTCGGTTCGCAAAAACTCGTCCACTGCTGGTCCGGGGTGGTCAAATTGCCATTCCGGCCTGCCACCTGGCAATCGGGCAAGATCAGGCATGATGCCATCCATGACGACCAGGCCACAACCGGAAGACACAAGTGGCGCGTACATCCGCAAC
>CAZCGB010000350.1:0-4029 GCA_964498045.1 uncultured Isosphaeraceae bacterium | reverse complement strand
TACCGCCCAGCGCCATGTGCCGGCGAGAGATGCAGTGGGGATGATCAGCGTTATCGTCAGCCACACCGCCGAACCCATGACCAGCGTGACGATCGCGCTGCGGAGCCAACTCATCATCACCGTTCGATCGACCACATGCGACGCGTAGCGACGGGTCAGGCGCAGCAGGATGAACACCTGCACAATCGCCGCGATGGCCGTGCTCCACGCCAGGCCGGCTTCCTTGAGCGGCGTCCAGATCAGCGTGACATTCAAGGCGAAATTCAGGCCCACCATGCACATGGCGGTCTTGACGGGCGTCATGGAGTCGCCGCGCGCGTAGAACGCGCGCGTCAGCACGTGCGTGGCAGAGTACGCCCAGATCGCCGGGGCATAGCCCATAAGCACGAACGCCACGCGCTGCGTGTCGATCGCGGTGAAGTTCTTGCCTTGAAGAATCGCCGCCGTCAGCGGCACGCGCACGAGAATCAGACCGACGCTCGCCGGCAGGCCGATGTACACGACCAGTCGCAGGCCGCGGCGCAGGATGTCAGCGAACGCCTGATCATCGCCTTGAACGTGCTGGCCATCGTGATCTTTGCGTGACGCGACCCGCGCTAGCGCGGGGAAGATCGCCGTGGCGACGGCGATGCCGAACACGCCCAGGGGGAATTCATACAGCCGCTGGGCGTTGTTCAGAGCCGTCAATGCGCCGGCATCGAGCGGGAAGTCGTAGCCGAAGATCGTCGGCCCGAACGTCGACGGATACGACGCGATCAATCCATCGACGAACGTGTTCACCTGCAGCACGCCCAGACCGATGAACATGGGCCAGGCCTGCTTGAGCACGCGCAGCATGTGCAGCCACGGCTGAACGTGCTGCAGCGTCCACTGCCCGCGGCGCATCGAACGCAGCATGGCGAAGTCGAACCATCCGCCGCCGAGCGCGCGGCGCAACGACCACACCGACCAGATCACCTGCAGCACGCCGGCCAGCAGCACCGAGCAGGCGACCAATGCGATTGCGGCGGTCTGCGAATGCGAGCCATTGCGCCCGAAGAACCACCAGCCGCCGATGGACGAGCCGACGATGAAGAAGTTCAAGACGATCGGCGCGGAGGCCGTCGGCCCGAAGCGGCCATGCACCTGCAGCATCGCGCCGAGGATCGCCACCACGCACACCGCGGGCATGTACGGCAGCATGATCATCATCAGGCGCACGGCGAGATGGTCGTGCCCCTGCAGGAATGAGATCACCAGCAGCACGACCTCGCCCACGAGCGTGATGCCGCCGAGCGTGGCGAGCATGAGCGCGAGCGTCAATGTGGCGAGCTGTCGGGCCACGGCAGGGTGATGGCGATCGAGCTGGGTGTATTCGGGCAGGAACGCGGCCGAGAGTGCGCCTTCGCCGAAAAGCCTGCGGAACAGGTTGGGGATGAGGAAGGCCAGCCAGAAGGCGTCCATGGTGGCGGTGACGCCGAAGATGCGCGAGAGCGCGGCATCGCGCGCCAGGCCGGTGAGGCGGCTGACGAACGTCAGCAGCGTGACGGTGCGGGCATGATGCTCAAATCGTGTGGACATGGAGGACCTGATGCATCACCGAAGACATGGCGGGAGAAAGTCGCTGGCCCGGCACCCGATGCTGGCACGAATCATCGGCGTTCATCCGTGTTCATCTGCGGTTTCAGGTCGGGTGGCGACGGTGAGGCCGCGGGTGAATGCCGTCCCGCATTCGCCGCAGTGTCCTTCACCGCGTTCGTTGACCGGTGTGCCATGCAGATCGTGCCCGCAATTGCGGCAGCGCACGGCCCGATCAACATATGCGGCAAAGCGGCCGCGCCAGAGGCGGATCACCACCGCGATCAGCAGCATGTACAGCGTCAGATCGATCGCGCTGTTGAGCTCCGGCGGCAGGCGGCCAAGCAGTTGGGCGAGTCGCGGCGCGAGGGAGCGGCCGGTCGGCGTGGTGATGGTCAGGTTGTACGCGTACGGAAGAAGGAGCACGAGCGCGAACATCGCGGTGATGCCCGTGAACGCGACCAGCGCGGGCATCGCGCTGACCCGAAGCACAGCCGCGAGCGGTGGCCGCGGCGAGAGTGCGAATGACGATTGACTGCGCATGGCGCCGCACGTCACGCACGCGATGGAACGCTGGTCGTCGCGCGAATCATCGTCGGCCATTGCACCGCATTCCAGGCAAGGCCTGTCGCGCAGCACCTGCTGGAATCGCCGGAAGAAGATGCCGCGATAGATCAGGTAAAGGGCATGGATGGCGACGATGACGACGACAAGGCCGAAGATGCCCACCGATCGCTGCGTGGGAAGCAGGAAATGCGCGATGCCGATGACGATCGCGCACGCGACGAGCGTCGCCATGCCGATCAGCCATGGCTGCCGCGTGGCGAACATGTCATCAAACGTGAATTCGAACAGGCGCGATCGCGCCTGGTTCGGCCCATCGAGCTGCTCAGCGTCCTGAATCGGGCGCATGGCCCAGATGACCGCCATGGCACAGGTGATGCCGCAGGCGTTGGCGATCCAGTCGTACCACGACACCGTGCGGTGGAGAAAGGGAATGCCCTGGCTGACCTCATCAAGTCCCGCCCACGCGAGCGCGACGAGCGCGACCATCCAGCGCGGCCCAAGCCAGGCGCTGCGCCAGAGCAGGATCGCCAGAGTGCCGAAGACGATCAGATGGATGGTCTTGTCCGAAGCTGGAATCTCGGGCGTGAGCTGCAGCCGGGGCCAATGCGTGGCGGTGGTGAGCAGTACAGCGTAGATCAGCAGTGCGAATCGCCATGGACGCAGCACTCGCGCACGGCGTGCTGCGCGCGGAGAGTCATGCTCGGTCGGGTTCGAGGTTGGGGCGACTCGCGCTTCGCGCATCAGGCGTCTAGCGTAGGAGGCCGGCGCGGCACAAGCGGCGTATGGGACGTGCGCGCGTCCGGTCAGGCCGATACGGTCGCGGGCGTCGAAGCGTTCATTGCAACCACGATTTCCGGCGATGGCATCGCGTCGCGATTCGTCTGCGCGGGGGCCTTCGCCTCAATCACCGCGTTTGCGCCTGTCGCCGCCGGTTTCTTCGCGCCCTCCGCCGCCTTGGCCTGCCGACCCCATGACACCAGCAGCTCTCGCGCCAGCATGCGGTAATCGAGCGCGCCGGGGCACCATGGCTCGTAGTCGAAGATGGTCTTGCCGAAACTCGGCGCTTCGGCGAGTTTGACGTTTCGCCGGATCGCCGGCTTGAGCACCTTGCACGTGCTCCAAGGCACGTTCTGCGTTGAAGCCTCGACGAAGAAGGCGTCCAGATCGTTCACGATCTCCTTCGCCAGCGTCGTCTGCTGCTCGTGCATGCACAGGACGATGCCGGTGACGCGCAGGCTGGGATTGATGGATTGGCAGACCAAGCCGACCGTTTCGAGGAGTTTTCCCACGCCCTGCAGCGCGAGGAAATGCGCCTGCATCGGCACGAACACTTCGCCTGCCAGCGACAGCGCGTTGAGCGTCAGCAGGCCCAGGCTTGGCGGGCAATCGAGCAGCACGACGTCGTACGCGGCCGCCATGGACGCGAACTTGTCGCGCAAAATCGTCTGGCGGTTCTCGACCAGCGCCAGTTCAGTCTCGGCGGCGGCGAGGTCGGTCTCGGAAAGAATCACGTCGAGGTTCGGCCGGGCGTTGATGATCGCGTCGCTGGCGTAGCACTCGGGATCGATCAGCAGGTCGTACATGCTGCGCTCAATCGCATCGGGATCGACGCCGAGATGAAACGTGAGATGCGCCTGCGGATCCAAGTCGATCAGACAGACTCGCTGACCGGCCTCGGCAAGGGCGGCTCCGAGGTTCACCGTCGAGGTCGTCTTGCCCACCCCGCCCTTCTGATTGAGCATGGCGATCACGCGCGGGCCCGCGGGCTTGCCGGGTTGAGCGGTTGCGGCATGAGCGGGAGCCGGGGGTGCCGGGGCGACGCCATCCGTGGCGGGGAGTTGTTCTGGCATGGGCGGAGTATATCGGTGAGGGGACGACGATCGCGCAGGAGTTGCGCGGCACATC
>CAZCGB010000349.1:0-4037 GCA_964498045.1 uncultured Isosphaeraceae bacterium | reverse complement strand
AGGCTTGGCCGCGTCGTGGCGAAATTCGCCACGTCGCAGGCGGTCTGCCCACGTCGTGGCCGGCTTGGCCACGTCGCAGGAGGCTTGCCCACGTCGTGGCCGACTCAGCCACGTCGTGGGAGGTTTGGCCACGACGTGGCTGAACCAGTTGAATCGCCCGAAACCCGCCCTGTGCGCGAATAATTGGAATCGGACCAGAATCCGATTACACCGCCCGCTTGGCGTGCGTTCCCGCAGTTCGAGAACGCGTGACGCCCGTGCCTTCGGCGGCAGGAGCTCGTCTGGTTCAGAGGCGTGATCCCCGTGCCACCAACCGTCAGGCGTTGAGCAGATTGTGCAATCGCTCCAGCGCCGCGACCCAGCCCGCTTCGAGGGCATCGCGGGTTTCGCGGTCGGGCAGGTCGACGTGCAGCACGCGCACCTCCACGCCCTGGCCTTCGCGGAAGTCCACGGTCACGCGGCTTTCATCGCGGTTGTGCGTGTGACGTCGCCGGCCGTCGCGGTGGTGGTGGTCATCGTGATCAAAGTGGGGCGTGCCTTCGACCGCGATCCAGGTGAACAGGATCTTCTCGCGTGGCACGAACTCGCGGATCTCGCCGTTCACCGTGTGCAGGTGGCCCAGGGAATCGTTGTAGACCCAGTGGAACTCGCCGCCGATCTTCGGATCGAAGATGAGTTCGTGCGTGCAGGGTTCGGTCACGTCATCGGGATTCGAGGCGTCGGCAGGTGCTGATGGACCCCACCATTGGCTGAGAAGAGTGCGATCGGTCCACGCGGCGAAGAGGCGATGCAGGGCCACGCGATAGACGCGGGAGACTTTGACGGTGGTTTCAGGGTTGGCCTTCGCTCGCATCATGCCGGTTGCTATTCGCACACGGCTGACGGGTGGTTCCGCCGGATCACCAAACGCGATTTTCAACGCGCCAGTTGAGGTGACGGGTGAATTGAGCGCAACGAAGTGACGTGCAGGCGTGGATCAGGCGTCAGTGAGGCGTGAATCAGGCGCGCATCAGAAATTCCATTGAAGTCCGATGGTGCCGATGACTTCGAGGTTGTCATCGTGATTGATGTTCGCGAGGTTGTCGCCGAGGTACATGAGCGAAGCGCCTGCGTTGAGCGTCCACTGGCCGAAACGTTCGCCGAAGGGCAGCGGCATGGCGAGTTTGGCGCCTGCCTGCACGAAGCCGAAGGTCGAGTCGTCGCCGCCCGCGAAGTCGTAGTAGTCATCAAGGCTCAAGCCGACCGCGACGGGGAACGTCACGGCGATCGGCGTCTTGCCGAGATCAAACGAAAATCCGGGCGAAACACCGAGTTCGAGATAGATTCCGCCATCGCCGCCGTCGGAGCCGACGGTTCCTGTCTCAAATGCAAGCAGGGCATATGGATGCATCGCGAACTTGCCGAGGTATTCGCTGTCATCGAGACCGAGGGTGAAATCGAGTTCCTGCACGGTCTGGTACGCGTCGCTTGGGCTGGTGAGGAATACGTACGAGGTTGTGAGGCTCAGCTTGTCTTTGGTGACGACAAACCCGGCAAGCAGGTCGCATTCGTACCAGTCGCTGATGAGATCGCCGGTGTTGGATCCGCCGTTGCTGCCAAAGCTGTTCCACGTGCCGATGAAGCCGTCGATGGCCAGATCATCGCGCTTGTAGAGATTGATCAGCAGCTTCGCAGCGGGCTGCACGATGAGGCCGTGATCCTGCTGAAGAATGCCGCGATAGAAGTACGCGTTGGTGAAATCGCCGTTCAGCTGGACGTGAAACGGATTCGACGGTGAAGCGGGCTCGGCAGCGGTGTCCGTTTCCGCGGACTCGCCTGGTTGATTCGCGGCGGCCCGTTCACGTTCGCGACGGTATTGCTCGTAAGTGGAATCAGGTTCGGAAGCGGGCGGCTCCGAAGAAACTCCGGCTTTGTCCGGAGCCGTATCAGCGGGCGACGATGAGGCAGGCGGGATGTCTTGGCCTTGCAGATTGTGCGTCCGCAGCGGACTCAGATCGCCATTGGCGCAAAGCAGAGCCATGGCGTGCACGCCGATGATGGCAACAAGAAGGAGAATTCTTCGCATGAGCGTGTCGGGTATATGAGTCGCCAGCGGCGCGATGGGCCGACGCGATTTGGGCCTCCTGGAAGTGTGCAGCGTCATGCGAGCGTGGCGAACGAACTGATGAAGTCGCACGCCGCCAGACGCGGCGCGTGTGCGAAAGGCCTCGCAGACCACCCGGATTCCGATGTTCACGGACGATCGAGCCGACGCGGGGGAGGCGAAAAGTCAGTCTGGGGAATCTGCCTGGCTAGTTGAGGACTTTGTTCAAGAATCGCTGCAACCACGCAAGGTTTCTGTTGTGAGATCAATGTGCAGCAGTTAGGCTGCGACTTGACATGCGCGCCGCGCGCAACCAATCACATTGACGTCCTGAGATGAGAGCAGAGATTCACCACAGGAGTCAGCATGAATTGCAACAGAAACGTTTTGCTTGTCGTGACGGGATCGCTTTGCACGATGTCCGCGCCCGCCTTCGCTGACTTTGCTGGTCAGCCCATCCTCGGACCGATCACCGCGGGAACTTCGGTGACAGGAACCACCCTGGGCGCACCGGACAACAACGACGGTTGGGACAGCGGCACACACATCCTCGACATTTGGAACGGCGGAGACCGTGTGTACCAGCTCAACTGGTTCGGCGGTGACATCAACCTCACGCTCACGTCACTGGGTGGCAGCGACAACGACTTGTTCCTCTACTCGCCCGGCGACTATGACACAGCGAGCCACGAGTCTTTTAGGGGCAGTCTCGACACGATCCAGGTGCTCGGGGCCTCAGCAGGCATCTACTACATCGTGGTTGACAGCACCGAGTTCTCCGAAGGCTCGTATCAGCTGGACGTCGCCGCGGTGCCCGCGCCGGGTGTTGCCGGCATGCTCGGGCTGGCCGCGTTGTGCGGTCGCGGTCGCCGCCGCAATGCCTGATCGCGCCATTCGATCATCAACTGCAGTTTCGTCAGCAAATCGAGCCGGGTCCGACGCAAAGCCGGGCCCGGCTTTCGCATGCGCTCGTGCATATCATCCCGCCCATGATCAAAGCCACGGAATTGTCCAAGAACATGTTCGTTCGCTGGGAGAATCAACTGCAGATGATTCTCGAGACCGATCACGTCAAGCCCGGAAAAGGCCCGGCCTACGTGCAGGCGAAGATGAAGAACATGGAGACCGGCACAATCAAGTTCAACCGCATCAACTCGTCCGACAAGGTCGAGGATGTCGAGATCGAACGCCGCAACCTGCAGTACCTGTATGACGCCAGCGGCACGCGCAAGGGGCCGTTCGTGTTCATGAACAATGAGACGTATGAGCAGGTTGAGATCGACTCCATCGCGCTGCCGCCGGAGCAGAGTCAGTGGCTGATCGAGAACATCGAATGCATGGTGACGACGTTCGAGGGCAAGATCCTGAGCGTCGATCTGCCTGCGTCTGTGGATCTCAAGATCGTCGAAACCGCTCCGCAGGCCCGCGGCGCGACCGCGACGAATCAATCGAAAGATGCGACGGTGGAGACCGGGGCGAAGATCAAGGTGCCGCCGTTCATCGAGAACGGTCAGGTCGTCCGCGTCAGCCCGCAGACTGGCGAGTACCTTGGCAAGGCGTAAGCCGGCCGCGGACCGCCTGCACCATGTGCAGTCCACCGCCGTGACGATTCATCATGAAACGGCTGTTTCAGTTGCGGAACCGCGATCACAAGTGAGCACACGCTAATGTGGAAGTGATCCGGACAATTGTCTTGCGAGTCTGGGAAGGTTGGGTAGAGTACCGGTGCGTCGCATGGATGCGGGCAGTATCCACGCGATGTCGGCGTCACTCGCCGTCATTCGTCGGAAGCGGATGAGAGATCGGGAACGAGAGAGTCTCGGACTGACGGAGCAGAAAGAGGACTCGAGAAGTGAGCACATTCAATGTCGCCGTGCGCGCATCGCGTGAGAATGCGCGCCTGGGAAAGATCAACCAGCACACTGGCGGGGCGTGGAAGCGGTCGGTGTCGCCG
>CAZCGB010000348.1:0-4040 GCA_964498045.1 uncultured Isosphaeraceae bacterium | reverse complement strand
GCCTGGCCCTGGCGGTGGAGCTGATGGCCAATCCGTTCCGCAAGTCGCACGTCGATATCGTCGTCGGTGCGGAGTCGCGCGGGTTCATCTTCGGCACAGCCATCGCGCAGTCGATCAACGCAGGCTTCGTCCCCGTGCGCAAGCCCGGCAAGCTGCCTTCGAAGCGACAGTCGAAGACCTACAAGCTCGAATATGGCGAGGACACGCTGGAAATGCACACGGATGCGATCAACTCGAATCACCGCGTGCTGATGGTTGATGACCTGCTCGCCACGGGCGGCACGATGAAGGCCTGCTGTGATCTCGTGCAGGAACTCGGCGGCAAGATCGTCGGCATTTCCGTGCTCATTGAGCTCGGTTTTCTGAAGGGCCGTGATCTTGTCAGGCCGCTCGAAGTGCAGTCGGTGCTGCGGTATTGAAGCGGTTCCTCGGACAATGCCCGCCGACTCCTGTCGGCGGAACCGGATGCGATTTCGACGCGAGCGGTCCGATGCATGGAATGCCTGGCCATTATGCGTTCCTTGAATGCAGATCGCGTAGAATGATCGGTATCCGAAAGGGAGTTGATCTATGACCACCGCTCACACGAAGCCTTTGTCCGCTGCCGCGTCCAAGACCGATCCGCTGCAGCTGATCGATGTGGACTACGTGCGCTTCTACTGCGGTAACGCCAAGCAGGCCGCTCACTTTTACGCGCAGACCTTCGGTTTCAACGTCTCGCAGATGGCCGACCTGACCACCGGCAGCCGCGATGCCGCACACTATCTGCTTACGCAAGGCAACATTCGTTTCGTGCTCACGACAGGCCTGTCCAAGGATCACCCCGCGGCCAGCCACGTCGCGAAATACGGCGACGGCGTGAAGGATGTCGCGTTCAACGTCTTCGACGCTGAAAAGGCGTGGGAGCGTGCGGTCAGCAACGGCGGCGAGTCGGCGTACGAGCCCGTCACGCTGAAGGACGCGCGAGGCAGCGTCACCACCGCCGGCATCAAGACCTATGGCGAAGTGATCCACTCCTTCGTCAGTCGCACCGGCGAATATGGATTGCCCGCCGTGAAGCAGGGCGGCGAATTCATGCCGGGGTACAAGAAGGTCGACTTCGTGCACAACACGTACAACGCCCAGCATCCCTGCGGCTTGAAGTTCGTCGATCACCTTGTGGGAAACGTCGAGCTTGGCGGCATGAACAAGTGGGTGGCGTGGTATGAGAACGTGCTCGAATTCAAGATGTTCAAGCACTTCGACGACGCGGACATCTCCACCGAATATTCCGCGCTCATGAGCAAGGTCATGGCCAGCGGCAATCACCTGATCAAGATGCCGATCAATGAACCCGCACACGGAAAAAAGAAATCGCAGGTGCAGGAGTATCTGGACTTCACCGAGCAGACGCCGGGCGTGCAGCATCTGGCCCTGCGGACCGATGATGAGCTGCATTCGATCACCGAGCTTCGCCGCCGCGGCGTCGACTTCCTCGCCATCCCCGAGGCGTATTACAAGAACGTGTGGGAACGCGTGAACAAGACGCTTCTCGCGCACGGCCACGAGGCAGTGAAGGAAAATCACGAGCGCATCCGCGATCTCGGCATTCTCGTCGATGCCGACGATGAGGGATACCTGCTGCAACTGTTCACCAATCCCCTGCAGGACCGGCCGACGCTGTTCTTCGAGATCATCTGCAGGCGCGGCTCACAGAGCTTCGGCAAAGGCAACTTCAAGGCCCTGTTCGAGGCGCTGGAGCACGAGCAGGAGCGGCGCGGAAACCTCTAAAGCCGTCGCGCCACAAACGTCACGGCAAACGAACAACGGCCAGGCAGTGCGCCTGGCCGTTGTTGTCTTGCTGACTCTGTCGACCGTCGGTCAATCATCGCACGATGAAGCCTTGCCCGAGCGCTTCTCCTTGAGCAGCTTCCACACGCGCTTGCCGTAGTCCACGGGCAGGCGCGCCAGGCGATAGCGCCGCACGTCAATCGTGCGCACCACGCCATCCGCCTGCTTGACCAGCACGAAGGGCAGGCAGACCGCCTCGACCTTCATCGGAGCCGGATCGCCGCAAGGCAGATACATCACGCGCAGCGGCTCCATGGCCTTCGAATCCTGCCACGCCTCGCGCATCAGCAGCATGGGCACGATCTCATCCACCACGTTCAACACGGCGATGAGATCGCCTTCGTTCAGGTCCTCGGGCGCGATGACCTTCGCAAGAGAGTTGGGACGAACATCATTCTCGTTCATGACAGCACATTCCCGCGGTCATCGCTCTAAAAGCGATGCCGCGGCCTTTCTTTTCGAACTGAACAACGATGAACCGGCGAGGTGGGCGCAGGGGAGGCGCAGCATCGCCGGAAGAATTCTGAGGGGGCAGCGAACCCGTGGATTGGGCGGGGATAGCGGCTCGAACTGAGGTGCGAGACTGGCTGAACGACTTAGCCGATGGCTCATCATCCTGTGCGCGAATCGATCGCCCCGCCTGTACTCCGCAGGCGTTCAACAGCATTGAGATGGGGCGATCGATGGAAAAGCACGGGGAACCTCAATCAGCGGGCCAGCGGTCGGCTGGGGCAGCCGGTGCTGGAAACGCGGCGAATGGTTGCCGCGAGATGAACCAAGTCAAGTGCGTTTGTATTCAGGAAATGGGGCAGATCACCGAATTCCCGGCGATCTGCCGCTCATTCGTTGCCGATCGGCCATGGGCGTTCTAGAGTCGCCTGCTCGGCAAAACTTGCCGAATCTTTGTGATCGAATGGCAGAATTTGCCGATATCGCCCCGACCATGATGCGACGACCCCTGCCTGAACGAATCATCAACATGCGTGTGCGAGATGTGATGACCACCGATGTGCGATTCTGCGGCCCCGATACGCCGCTTCCGGAGGTCGCTCGTCGAATGCGCGAAGGTGATTGCGGATCGCTGCCCGTGGTGGATGAAGGCAACGGCGGTCGGGTCATCGGCATGATCACCGATCGAGACGTCACGATTCGTCTCGTGGCGAAGGGGCGCAATCCGCTGGAGCTGAGCGCCGCATCGTGCATGAGCACCCCTGTCGTGACGGTTCGCGCCGACGAGACGCTGGGCAACTGCTGCAGGCTCATGGAGCAGCGAAAGGTTCGCCGCCTGCCGGTCGTGGACGACGCTGGCCGATGCATCGGCATTGTGTCGCAGGCCGACATCGCGCGCAACGCGCCCGAGGCCCGCACCGGGGACCTTCTGCAGGAAATCTCCAAGCCGGCCGCGTGACGGAACCGGACTCCGCTCGCTGGCGGGGTGTTGAAGCGCCGCAATCGCTTACAATCCGCGGGTGCGCCGCACCGGCTATGACAATCTGCTTCGTCGTTATCAGCGCTACGCGCCAGAGTACGACAGCCGCTTTGCGCGCTACAGCGAGGGCACCCTGAGCCGCGCCATGGCGTACGTGCCCGACACAGACGGCGATCTGCTCGATGTCGCGTGCGGCACGGGCCTGTTCGAAGCCAGGTTGCGGCAGCACCGGCCGCGCATGCGTGCGACTGGCGTCGACCTCTCGCCGGAGATGCTCAACGTCGCGCGCGAGCATTTCGCAGGCGATGCGCGGTATCAGTTCGTTGCCGGTTCAGCGGAGCATCTGCCATCCGATGACGCGGCGTTCGACGTCGTCGTCTGCAACAACGCCTTTCACCTCGTGCAGGACGCCGGCGCCGCGCTGCGCGAGTTTCATCGCGTGCTTCGGGAGCGCGGCCGAATCGTGATCATCGACTGGTGCCGCGACGCGCCGCTGATGGCGCTGATGGCCGTGGGGCTGCGATTGACCGATCGGCAGGTTCGGCGCATCCGCACGCTGGCGGGGTTGTGCGCGATCATCGAAGAGCATGGATTTGAGATCAGCCATCGCGGGCGATTTCGCGTGCAGCCGCTGTGGGGCCTGATGGCGGTCGTGGCCGAGAAGCGATGAATGTGCGCCGTGCGGTTGGCTACGATGCTTCGGTGAACTTGCACATCGAACATGATGCCACGCTGCTGTCGAAGCTCAGCGGCGCACCAAAACCCGCATGCGATTCCCTCA
>CAZCGB010000347.1:0-4059 GCA_964498045.1 uncultured Isosphaeraceae bacterium | reverse complement strand
TCGATGTTCATCTGCATCAAGCCAAGGTCGATGCGGATCTGCAGTTTCTGCTGATTGTCATCGCCGGTGATGAGGCGGACATTGATGCGGCCTGGTTGCGGCGGCCATGCGGCCAGGATGGAAGTGATGTCGGTCACGAGGGCTCGGCCAGTGGTCTTCAGCAAGGATATCGGCCCCGCCGACGGCGTGAAGCACGCGGGTGATTTCCCAGTTGGCGCAGCCGATTCCGTCGCCGGGAAACTCCGGAGTCGTCTCTTGACCATGCTCAAGACCTCTGGCAATCAGGCCGAGAACTTCCATCGTTCGGCCGGGATTGGTCGGGAGAGAGGATCATCGTGTGCGCTGGCGGCGTGGTAGCATGAATTCGCTGCCGCACGGAGATGTGCAACCGGACGGCCATGGCCGTTCGTACACTTCTGCAGCGCGACAGGCTCTCACCGCATCTCTCGCCGGCCGTTCGCACGGCTCCGCGCGTCGAATCGTCCGCCCAACGGCACCCGCCCCACTGTCCAACGCTTTCTTCCCGCTTCGGTCATCCACCGTGCCCAAGGACTCCAACGCACGAAACCGGTCTCTGCGATCCGCGGCGTCGTCTCAGCCGACGCGTGCGGCCCGCGCGCCAATGACCGAGCGACCCCGCGCTTCAGAGCGTCCGCCCGTGCAGTCCGACCTGCAGGTGTACCTCAAGCAGATCAACGAGGTCGGCCTTCTCAACGCGCAGGAAGAACGCGAACTCGGATGGCGAATCATCAACGACAACGACCATGAAGCCAAGGATCTGATGGTTCGCGCCAATCTGCGCCTGGTCGTCTCCATCAGCAAGAACTACGTGCATCGCGGCTTGCCGCTGGCGGACCTCATCGAGGAAGGCAACGTGGGCCTGATTCGCGCGGTCGAGGGATTTGATCCCGCCCAGGGGGCGCGCTTCAGCACGTACGCGTCGTGGTGGATCAAGCAAGCCATCAAGCGCACGCTCATCAACGCCGTGCAGCCGATCCACATTCCGGCCTACATGGTCGAGTTGATCGCGCGGTGGAAGGAGATCTCGCGGAAACTGGAGAAGGAACTCGGCCGCCAGCCCAGCGCGCAGGAACTCGCCGCGGGCATGGGCGTGCCGATGAAGAAGCTGAACATCATCCGCCGCGCAATGAAGGCGGCGCACGCGCCGGCTCAAGGACCTGCGAACGAGGATGGCGGATCCAAGGACATGAGCGAGATGTTCCAGGATTTCCGCTGCGAGCCGCCGGACCAGACGCTGGCCGCGAGCGAGGAATTCCAGACCATCATGCGGCTTCTCGATTCGATCGACGAGCGCGACGCCCGCGTGCTGAAGCTTCGATTCGGCCTGGAGGGCCAGGAGCCGCTGACGCTCAAGCAGATCGGCCGCGAGGTCGGCCTGACGCGCGAACGGGTCCGGCAGATCGAACTTGACGCCCTGCGCAAGCTGCAACTGCAATTGCAGGACGATCGTCCGAGCCGCTTCTTCCGCAATCGGAAGGCCGAAGGCGCCCAGCCCGAACGTCTGCGCACGCGCCGCGCGGCTTCATAAGACAGAATCAACACGACGTGCTCAAACACGCGGGTGCGGCATGGCCCCTCGGCTGGGCCGCAACTTTCCCGTGCCGGTCCTCTATTCTCTTGTCATGCATCGAGCCGCGCACCTCGTCATCTCCTGCCTGATCCTTGTTCCGCTGTTGCACAGCACGATCGCACGCGGGCAGCAGAATCCGCAGCCGCGCGTCGAGCACTTTGTAACGCTCGATCAACCGCAGACGCAATTCATCAGCGTCACGCAGTGCATCGTCGGCTTGCAGGGGCAATACGTCGATTTTCGATTGCCCATCTGGCGGCCGGGGCGCTACGTGGTGATGAACCAGGCCCAGTCAATCCGCGAATTCAATGCGTTCGGCGATGAGGGCCGGCCGCTGAAATCTGAAAAGATCGACAAGTCCACCTGGCGAGTCGCGCTCGAAGGATCAACAACCGCGCGCATCGCCTACCGGGTGTACTGCAACTCACTCGCGGACCGCACGCGGCACGTGGATGACACGCACGCGTTTCTCGATGGCGCCACCATCTTCATGTACACAAACGAGACACGAGGCCTTCCTTGCTGGCTCACCATCAACAAGCCTGCCGACTGGCGCATTGCGTGCGGCCTGAATCCGTTGAGCAAAGGCGGCGACACGTTGGTCGCTCCCAATTACGACGCGCTCGTGGATTCACCGCTGGAGATCGGCGTGCACGACGTGATCGACTTCGAAGCTGCGGGCAAGCCGCACCAGGTCGTGATCTGGGGCGACGCGGATGCGAAGCCCGAGGACATCAAGCGCGATTTCAGCAGGATCATCGAAGAGCAGTCGAAGATCTTCGGCTCAACACCATATGAGCGATACCTCTTCATCATTCACGCAGGAGTGGGCGGGGGCGGCGGGACGGAACATGTGAACTCGACGGTGATGCAGACCGCTCGCGCCTCGCTCGAGGATGCGGCCGCATTCCAGCGCTTCCTCAGCCTCGTCTCGCACGAGTTCTTTCACACTTGGAACATCAAATCATTTCGTCCGGCCGGGCTGAACCCGTACGATTACCAGCGCGAGAACTACACCGATCTGCTCTGGGTCGCTGAAGGCACGACGAGTTACTACTCGCCGCTGGTGCTGGTGCGGGCGGGACTCACGCCTTCGGCGAGGTACATCGACACGCTCGCCGATTCGATTGACGCCATGCGCAATCGACCAAGCGAGACCGTGCAGAGCGTCGCTGAGGCGTCGTTCGATTCCTGGATTCACTACGGCGTGCGCACACCCGATGACATCAACGCCACGGTCGATTTCTACGGCAAAGGATCGCTCGTGAGCCTGCTCATCGACCTTGAAATGCGCAAGCGCAGCGGAGGAAAGGCCAGCCTCGACGACGTCATGCGCGCGCTGTACGAACGCTATCCTTTGGCGGCGGGCAAAGGCTACACCACGGCTGATCTGCAGTCGATCATCGAAGAACTCACAGGCGCGGACTTTGATGATGTGTTCAACCGCCATGTGCGCGATGCGCAGCCATTGAACTTCGAGGATGCATTTGAAGCAGTGGGATTGGATTTGTATTTCCGCGACGGAGATGCGTCGGATGCCGGCAGCCGTCGCGGCGGACGAACGGTTCGAACCGGCGGCGTCCGCGACACCGCCAGCGAGGATCGGGATTCCGCAATGGAGGAGGGCGCGTCAACTTCAGAGCCGCAGTCACAGCCAGAATCGCAGCCGGATACCCAACGGAGAATGAAGGCGTATCTGGGGTTGAATCTGAGTGATGGCGGCTCGATCGCCGCGCCTGCGGGAAGCGCGAGTTCCGCCGCCACGCTTCCGCCAGCGCCGTCCGGCAAGACGACCGTGACCTCCGTACTGTCTGACGGCCCTGCTTTTGCAGAAGGTGTGCTTCCGGGCGATGAAATCCTCGCCTTGGACGGTCGCCGGCTGACCGCAGCGAACCTTGATGCACGACTTCGGACGCTCAAACCTGGTCAGAGAATCACGCTGACCACTTTCCGACGCGACGAATTGCGAACGACGGTCATCACGCTCACCGCAAAGCCGGACGGTCGCTGGTCTCTGCGCAAAGTCGCCAATCCGACCGATTCGCAGAAGGCGTCCTACGAGTCATGGCTGGGCCAGAAGTGGTGAGTCTCGTCACTCGGGGGCCTCCACGTGCAGTCGCTCGCCGTCCTTGGCCTGATCGAAGCTCAGCATCACCTTGTCGATGCGGTGGCGATCCATGTCGACGACTTCGAAGCGATACCGATCCCAGGTGAAGGTATCGCCCGTGCGCGGCACGCGCCCCAGATACGTCATCACGAAGCCAGCGATGGTGTTGAACGTCGTCCGCCGCTCATGGGGAAGCGTCTCGACCTGCATGAGCGACTTCAACTCCGCCACCGGCAGCGCGCCGTCGAGCAGCCACGACCCGTCGGCCCGCTGCACGACCAGAGGCTCGCTGTCCTCGCCGCCGCGCGACATGTGACCAAGCAGGCTCTCCACGAGATCGTTGAGCACGATCAATCCCGCC
>CAZCGB010000346.1:0-4066 GCA_964498045.1 uncultured Isosphaeraceae bacterium | reverse complement strand
CTCGTGAAAGCGCCGCCGGCGATCAACTCCCCCTGAAAGACCGCGAAGTCCCGAATGTCAGCAAGGCCTGTGAAGGCACCGCCCATCTGGACCCAGCCGTTGCCGTTCCAGCGCACGACCACGGCTTCATTCTGCGCACCGGTCCATTGCCCGGCGGCGACAAGTGATCCTTCGAAGACGGTGAACACGAACGCCCTGCTGAGCCCCTCACCCAGCGGGCGCCAATTGACCATGTCCCACACCCACGTGCCGCTCTCGGTGGCCGCGACGAGCCGCGCCGGCTGCGGGCCGCCACCATCCAGATCGAACGTGCGCATGTCATGCACATCCGACTGAAAAACAGTCCCATCGAATGGTCCATGCGTCCATTGCGAGCATTGCCCTTCCGCGCGCGACGCGAGCAACAACATCAGGCTCACCAGCAGCGCGTGCGTGTGAGCCCGATGCCGTGACAAAGAACGATGAAGGTGGCGGAACCAATCAAATGGCGGGTTACTCATGAGCATCCTCCTGCCTGTACGTCCGTCAATCGGTCGCGGCGATCAGGCCACGCTCCCTTGGCGCAGAAAGACCGGGTGGCAGGCCATGATTCCGGCGCGAATGGCGAATCCCCCGTTTTTTCCTCCAATATCCAGTTCGTACGTCAGCGCGGCTTTGTCGAGGTCGCGCCCTGCGGGTCCCTCGTACTCGCTCCGAGCGTCAGCGTCTGGTAGATGTGCATGGTCGAATCGGAGCGGTTGAGCGTGTAGAAGTGGATGCCGCGCACGCCGTGGTCGATGAGGTCGCGGCATTGCTCGGTCGCCCAATGAATGCCCGCCCGCTTCACCGCTTCGGAGTCATCCTGCACACGATACAAATGCCGCAGCAGTCGCGCCGGGAAATTCGTGCAGCCTGACAGTTCCGCCATGCGCCTCATGCCGGCGATGGACACGATGGGCATGATGCCTGCGATCAGTGGCACGTGAATGCCTGCCAATTCGCAGCGTTCGCGCCAGTCGTAGAACGTCGGGTTGTGGAAGAACATCTGCGTGCAGACGTAGTCCGCGCCCGCGTCCACCTTGGCCTTGAGGTGCTCCATCAGCTTCAGCGTGTTGGCGGTTTCGGGGTGGCCTTCGGGGAAGCCCGCGACGCCGATGCCGAAGCCGCGCGGGTCAGCGTGCTTCGAGTGCCGATTGAACTGCCGGATGAACTTCACTAGGTCGATCGCGTGCTTGAATTCGTCTTTGGTCGAGTCGTACTTGCCGGCCTTGATGAGTTCGAGTGGCGGGTCGCCGCGCAGGGCCATGATGTTGGCGACGCCGGCTTCGGCGTAGCGCTCGAGGATCTGCTGCACCTCATCGCGGTTGTGCGCGACAGTGGTGAGGTGCGGCACAGGATCGAGCCTGCCGCGCTCCTTGAGCTTCACCACCAGGTCATGCGTGCGCTGCCGCGTGCCGCCGCCCGCGCCGTAGGTGACCGAGACGAACGAAGGCCCGAGCGACTCGAAGTCGCTGATGCGCTGGAACAGGTCGTTCCACGTCTCGTCGGTCTTGGGCGGGAAGAACTCGAAGCTGAAGGTGGTCTGATCCCGCTGGAAGATGTCATTGATGTGCATGACGGCCTGATCCTAGCTGATACACTGGCGGCGTCGGCGGATTCACCACGGAGTGCACGGAGAACACGGAGACCAATTTGATGGTGAAGAACCGAGCCTGCACGAGCATAACAGTATCGGCGGTTCATCCTGAGCTCTTCTCCGTGAGCTCCGTGTTCTCCGTGGTTCATTCCCGACCATGACTCCGCGAGCCCGCATTCCCCGCCCGACCGTCAAGCGCCTGAGCCTGTACCTGCGCGAACTTGAGGCCTTGCGCGAGCGCGGCATGGAAACTGTCTCCTCCAAACAGCTCGGCGACGCGCTGGGGCTCACCGACGCGCAGGTGCGCAAGGACCTCGCCTTCTTCGGCCAATTCGGCCATCCGGGCATCGGGTACAAGGCCGAGGAACTCATCCGCGAACTGCGGAAGATCCTCGGCACCGATCGGCAGTGGAACGCGTGCATTGTCGGCGCGGGCAACATCGGCCGCGCGCTCATGCCCTACGCGCGATTCCGGCGGAAGGGCTTCGACATCGTCGCGGTGTTCGACAGCGATCCGTCGGTGCATGGGCACCTGATCGCCGGCCACAAAGTGAGGCCGACCAGCGACCTCAAGCAACTGGTGAAAGAACGCAACATCCTGATCGGCATCATCGCCGTTCCGTCCGACGCTGCGCAGGGCGTCGCGGATCAACTCATCGCGGCGGGCGTGCGCGGCATCCTCAACTTCGCGCCGGTCCGGCTCGACGTCCACGATCAGGTCAGCGTGCTCAGCGTCGACTTCTCGCTTTCGCTCGAACAACTGGCGTTCCAAGTCAGCCTCGGGTTGACCGGCTCACTCGACGAGCGCGACGAGTAGCCTGATCCAAACCTGCAATCCCTGTTTCGGCTCCCGACAACGCGTGCGGTTTCGCGCCGCGCCAACTTCATCCTTCATGAGGCTGTGAATCCGAAGGAGGCGGCGGCGGACGATCGCCGCCTTCCGGCTCTGGCGGACCGTCTGGTCCAAGCGGCGGACGCGGATTCCCGCGCGGCCCGCGACGCTCGGGTCCCATGCGCCCATCTGGCCTTCCATCTGGGCCCTGGGGTGGCGGCGGGAACGCCTTGGGCGGATGATGATCCTTCAGGAACAAGTCCATCTCCGCGCGCTCCGCTTCGTTCAACTCGCCATCGCCATCGGAATCGAACCACGGCCAGAGCGGCGGCAGCTGCTGCACGTGCGGCGCGACTTCGCGACGCCGACCTTCCAGTTCCTTGCGCGCCTGCTTGACCTCCTCCGGATCGAGACGCCCATTCTTGTTTCGGTCAAAGCGCTCAACGACGTCGGGCGACTGCGGCCCTCTCTGCCGGGGCGGCGGCGCGAAGCGCTTGCCCAGTTGCTGGCGCTGCTGCGGCGTGAGAAGGGCGACAAATTCGCCGTACAAATCCGTCTCGGCCTGACGACGCTGCCGGACCAGGTCGGCTTCCTGATCCACCAGCGTCCGCACGCGTTCAAGATCGGGCTGCTCCTTGCGCAGTTCCTCCTGCAGGTCCTGACGCACGACCATCAGGCTGTCGCCGAACACCGTCTGCTGCTGCTGCTGTCGTCGTTGCAGATCCTCCAGCGCGCTGGATTGCGACGGATCGAATCGAAGCTCATTTGCCAGCCGCGCGATCGGCGGAAGACCGATCGGCATCGTCGCTGGGGGCGGGGCATCGAGAAGTTGGCCGTGCCCGCCGGGCTTTCCAAGATCGCGGCGTGACTTCACGAACCCGATCAACACCGCGAAGTTGAATAACAGCGAAACCACCAGCAGGATCACCAGGACGCGGCGGCTCAAGGCGTCACCTCCCCTGCGTCAGCCGTAGCGCCCGCCAGCGCCAGCGCGAAAAGGTCGTTGCCGTCATCCGTCGATGTCGTCGCGAGGAAACCGAACGCGGAATCATCAGCGACGACCAGGCCATTCGATGCGTTGACAACCGGCGACGCCGATGCGGTGAACGACTGGCCGATCTGATAGCCGCCAAGCATGATGCCGATGGCGGCCGCAGCCGCGAGTCCGCGGCGCATGCCGACGATCCAGCGCGAAGCCGTCCGATGCACATGGATTGAAAGCGTCAATTCCACATCGCCGCTGCGCAGATTCATCGCCGCTTCAAGGGCTTCTCGCGGCACGATCAACATTCGCGATTCCGAATCGATGATCGGCGCTTCAACAGCCAGCTCGCGCAGAATATCCATGCACGATTCGCAGCCCGCGACATGCACCTCAAGTCGAGTCTGCTCGTCGTCGTTGAGCCGCCGCTCGGCGTATGCCGCCAGGTCGATCATCGCCGGGCATGCGCCAAGGGCCGGGTTGTGTACGGTGCGCGACATCATCGGTCTCCAGTGTTCTAGCGTGCCGAACGGGCTGCATCCCCGTCTTTTCGCTGGGATTGAAGGTCTGAATCGAGGCCAAGGACGTGTTCAGACAGGCGTTCCCGCAGCCGGGAAAGGGCCTTGTGCTTGGCGCT
>CAZCGB010000345.1:0-4068 GCA_964498045.1 uncultured Isosphaeraceae bacterium | reverse complement strand
GCGGCGATATCAGTCGGCGGCCGAGTTCGCGGCCGACATCCGCAGACACCTGCGCGACGACCCCATCCTCGCGCGGCCGCCCAGCACGATCTACCAGCTGAGGAAGTTCGCGCGGCGGAACAGGGCGCTGGTCGTCGGCCTGGCGGCGGTGTTCGTCGTGCTCATCGCGGGCATCGTCGGCACCAGCATCGGCATGCAGCGAGCGCTCGATCAGGCGCGCAAGGCCCAGCGCATGAACGAATACCTGCGTGGCATGATCGCATTCCTCGACCCGTCAGTGACCAAGAACAACCAAGTGACGCTGCGCAATGTGCTGGATGACGCCTCGAAGCGCGTGGACAGCGAATTGGCGGGCGAACCCGATGTGGCGGCGGAGATCCTCATCACCATCGCACGCGGCTACAGCAACATCGCGGAATACGAACTCGCCGCCAAGCACGGCAAACGCGCGATCGAATTGATGACGGGACTGCGAAGCGCCGACGATCCTGTGTTTGCATTGGTGTGGGAACTTGTCGGCCAGGCGTACTTCCGAGAGAACAAGCCGGCCGAGGCGGAGCAGGCCTATCGCGCCGCATTGGCGATCAATCGGTCTGCGATGGGCGACGCCAATCCCGACACGCTTGGCAACATTCGCGACATCATCCATCTGCTTGAAATCCAGGACAAGGCCGCCGACATCGATGAACTGGTCGCCGTGGCGCGGCGTGCGGCTGCAGCGCTGCCTCTTGAGAGCAGCGATGAACGCGTCGGGCTTGCGCTGGAGGCCGTCGCCGATGTGCTCGGCACGCAGCACATGCTGGAGGAATCGGAGAATTTGTATCTCCGCGCCATTGACGTGCTCGGCCGCGCCGACGGTTCGCCGTATGCGATCGAGCAGCGCATCGTGTCGACCCGCAACCTGTCGTTCATCTATGAGATGCAGGGTCGGGCACAACTTGCTGAGGACTTCAATCGCCGCGCCGTGGACATGTCGATCGAGCAGTTCGGATTGGAGCATGAGGTGACGCTGATCTCAATGCAGGGCTGGATGCGCACGCTTCGCGGGCTTGGCAAGCTTGAGGAATCGGAGAAGGTCGCGCGGCAATCAATGGAGATCACCGCGAAGCTCTACGGAACCGATGGCAATGAGTACGCGCACGATCTGCACAACCTCGCGATGGTGGTGCGCGAACGTGGCCGCCCCGCGGAGGCGATACCCATGTTTCAAGAGGCGCTGGCGATTCGCCGCGCGCGGCTTGACGCGGGCGACATCGATCTGATCCGCACGATGAGCGGGCTGGGGATGTCGCTGGTGGACTGCGATCGCGGGGCCGAGGCCGTGCCCATTCTGCGCGAGGCCGCCGAGCATCGCCTGCAGCAGTTGGGGGAGAACCACTCATCGATACCAGGCATGCGCACGATCTACGGCGTGGCGCTTGTGCAGTCCGGTGACTACGAAGAGGCCGAAGTTGAATTGCTCAAGGCCTTGCCGCATCTGGGCAGCCAGCCGGCCATGCGCGAAAAGGCGCTGCAGTGGCTGGCGACGCTGTACCAGCGGTGGGGGCGGCCGGAAGAGTCGGAAAAATACCGGGCGATGCTGACGGCGCGTGCGACGACGCAGCCGGTCACCACAGGGCCCACAACTGTTGAATGAATCCCCGGCGTGGCCGAATGATCGATGATCGCTTTGGATCACAGCCCGTTGTTGGACATGAGCAGGATCAGCTTCTGCTGATCGGGATTGATGCGCAGGGACTTGCGGAACGCGTCACGGGCTTCACGGCCGGCTTCCGCGTCGCGCTTCTTGCTCAAGAGCCAGGTGTTGATGGCGTTGACGCCAATGCCGTTCCACGACTGCCAGTGGTCGGGATCGAGTTTCACCGCTTCGCGATAGGCCCGCATGCTCTTGTCGTATTCGCTCAGACGGAAATAGCACCAGCCCAGGCGTTCATAGGCGTTCGCCGAGGGCGCGACCTTGACGAGGTTCTCCGCGGTGTTCACGGCTTCCTGATAGCGTCGTTCCTCGGAGAGCACGTTGATGAGGTTCATCATCAACGGCGGCGTGTCCTCCACCAGCTCCATCGCGGTGAAGTACTGTTCGATGGCGTCGGCATTGCGGCCGACCTTTTCGTAGGCGGCGCCGAGGTTCACGCGGGCTGAGCCGTTGGCAGGATCAAGCTGCACGCATTTCTCGGCGTAGATCACCGCGCTCTTGGGCTCATCCATCTGCAGGTAGGTCGTCGCCAGCGCGAGATTCGCGGAGATGGAGTTGGGGTCGATCGTCAGGGCGCGCTGGAACGAGCGCACCGCCTCGACGAAGCGGTTGAGCATCTGCAGCGCCAGGCCATGGCCGAATTGGGCGTCAAAGTTCCGCGGCTCGAGTTTCGCGGCCCGGGCGTATGCAGGCTCGGCCTTGGGATACTCCTGCTTGTCCATGTAGATGTCGCCGATGCCCAGGTACGCGGTGGTGATCGTCGGATTCTCCGCGAGGATCTCCTGGAACATCGCCAGCGCCGCGTCGTAGTTGCCCTTGTCCTTGGCGGCTTCCGCCGTCTCGAGCTTCTGCTGCTGCTCGGGGGTGGGCTCGCGCAGGCGCGTGGTGCGCGGCTGGTCATTGGAGGCGGCGCTGGGCGTCGAGCCGCAGCCGGTCAACCCGAGCATCATCACGCCGCACAACCCCAAGGCGACGAACGCATTCTTCATGGTCTGCATCATGGTCCTTCTTCGTCTCTTCGGTCATCCTCGTGTTCCGGGTTCGTCGCGGACCGGTACGAAGCGATTTCTGGCGAGTCCATTATTCACCCGCGCCCGTCCGCACGCCAATCGGCCCGTCGGATTGGGGAATCGCCGAGGTTATCGGCCGACCGCCGCTGCGGACTGCGCGGACTTGGTCGTCACAGATTTTCCGCCGCTGCCGGGTTTCGCGATCATTCTGCGGAGCCGCTGCATGTTCACCACGTCCCATTCCCGGCCTTTTTCGTCCTGATCCTTCTCCGTTTCGAGCATCTTGGGTACGGCGGCGAAGGCGGGGTGGTTCATGAGGAATTGGAAACACGCCTTGCCGCAGCATCCGTCGCCGATGTGCTCATGGCGGTCCAGCCGGGAACCGACCTCGCCTTGCGAATCGTTGAAGTGGAACGCCCGCAGGTTGGCGATTCCGCAGACCTCATCCCATTTCCGCATGACCGCCGCGGCGTTGGCGGGCGTGGTCATGTCGTAGCCCGCGGCGGTGACGTGGCAGGTGTCGAAGCAGAAGCCGATGCGCTTCGGCTCGGTGACGGCGTTTCGGATCATCGACAGGTGATGGAACGCGTAACCCAGATGCGTGCCCGCTCCCACGGTGGTTTCCAGGCATGTGATTGTGCGGTAACCCGGCAGGTCGCGGTGGATCGCGTCGAGAGATTGGATGATGCGTTCGAGCCCGCCTCGCTCATCGTCGTTGATCGCGCCGGAGAGATCGTTGGGCGTGCGCGGCTTGCGCGGTGCGCCGAGATGCGCGCCGGGATGCGCCACCGCCAGCGGAATGTGCAATGCTTCGCACCGTTCGATCTCATCGCGCATCGCGGCGATGGATTTCTTCCGCAGCGCAGCGTCGGGCGAACCGAGGTTGATCAGGTAACTGTTGTGGCTGACGACGCGGACAGGACCGCCGTCGATGGTCGAATCCCACTTCATCGCCGCGAGTTCGGCGAGCCATTCCTTCTGTTCGTCTTTGGAGGGCGCCTTGGGGTTCCATTGCCGCTGATTGGCGGTGAACACCTGCACGCAGTCCATCTTCAGGCGCTTCGCCTCGCGCAGCGCGTTGACCATTCCGCCGGCGACAGAGAGATGTGATCCGAGCATCCTTGAAGTCTATCGGGAATGCCGCATCGCCACGACTGTCCGGTGGAAATCGCTAGACTCCGCCCATGCCTCCGCTCACCGTCGCCCACGTCACCCACGAAGCCTGCGAGAAGATTGGCGGCATCGGCAGTGTGCTGGAAGGCATGATCACTTCGCCCGTCTATCAGAGCCGAGTCGGGCGCACGCTCCTCGTCGGCCCGTTCGCCACCCATCTTCAGATGGCGCCGGACAAACGACTTGGTG
>CAZCGB010000344.1:0-4084 GCA_964498045.1 uncultured Isosphaeraceae bacterium | reverse complement strand
AGAACGTGCCGAGCTGCGAGCCGTTCCAGGCGATGTTGCAGAAGCGCCAGTCGCTCTCGGGGTAGATCGAGCCCAGCGTCACGCCATCGAGGTAGCTCAGGTGGTCCCGCTGGCCCATCAGGTTCTGCTGGCTGGCGTATTGCGGCAGCGCGGTGAGCGTCTCGGTCGCCTGCGTGCAGTTGCAGGTCGTTCCCGGATCGCAGCCGATGGAGAACGCGCAGCGGTCGTAGTGCATGACCGAATCGAAGTCGTACGGCCCGTACTCGCCGCCGTTGTCGCGGATGTCGAAGTTGCCTTCGTAACCCGACTGGATGTTGCTCCAGTTCACGGTCATGTACGCGGCCCGGTCCGCCCGCGACTGCTCGTGCCAGAAGCCCACACAGTGCATCATCTCATGCACGAGGCGGTAGGGGGTGTCCCAGCTGGCGAAGTTGATGTTCTGCACGCCGCCCTGCTTGCCGATCGGCGAATTGTTGGCGCTGGAGAGCTGGATGCGAACGTAGTCGGCCTGGTTGGTGCGGGGGATGAAGTCGACGGCGCACACGTTTTCGATGATCGTCATGCAGTCGAGGGCGATTTGCTGATTCGCTGCGCTCACGTTGGCGTTGAAGACATAGGGCACCACGCCGTTGGGCCAGAAGTTGTTGGCATATGTGCCGGCGAGGCCGCCCTCGTCGCCTTCGCGCACGACGATGTCGCCTTCGATGATCTTCCAGCCCTTGGGGATGCCGTCGTAGTCGTTGCCGCTCTCCTGGGCAAAGGCAGGCGACGCGGCGATCATCGAGCAGGCGGCGATGAGACGAAGCGGCGTGAGGGCGGATGATGCTGATGGAATCCGAAATCGCATGGCGTGTTCCTCGCGGGTTGATCAGCGCACTTCCGTCAGACCGACGTTGCTGAGATACAGTCCGGGCTTGTTGAGCGTGACGACGCCGGCCTCGTCGTAGGTTCCGGGCTTGAAGAAGAAGACGCTGTTGTTGGGGGCGGCGTTGTGCGCGGCCTGCACACTGGTGTATGGAAACGTGCACGTGCCTGCGGCAACGATGCTCGATCCAATGAAGACGTTTCGGCCGGCAATGCATGGCTCAACGACCAGGGTTGGCGCCGACGCGCCGCCGAGGAATGAATTGTGGACTGTCTGCCACTCGTCGAAGGTAATGCACGAAACTTCCTCCGGCGGCACGAGGGGCGTCAGCGCCGGATCGGAGATCGTGGCCCATTCGTTGTAGTCATAGAGATTGGTTCGGTTTCCCGTCGAGCCGCACCAGCCGGCGTTGCCGCCATTGATGTCCTGCGCGACGGAAGCCTGCAGCGTGCCGTTGCAATTCCAATCAACCGAAGTCATGTACGTGCCGACGAATTCGTTGAGGCTGTCTTCGTTCAGGCCGCACAATGTTCCGCGGGAGTAATCGATGTCCTTGAACAGGGCTTCGGGCGGCGCGATGCCGTTGAAAAGCATGTTGTTGCGGACGCCGGCCAACTGGTAGCGGTAGCTCATGATGCTGGGCAGATTGGGGGTGTGCGGCCCCACCCAGTCGGTGGCGCTGCTCGAGCCCGAGCAGTTCATGGCGCCGCAATGCGTAAGGCCAAGATTGTGGCCAAACTCGTGGGCCAGCGTGGCCGCCTGCTCGAACTCCGTTCCCGTGGAATTGCTGAATGATCCCAGCGTGACGATGAAGTTCCAGCCCGGCCGCTCTCCCAGGCCGCTGCTGCCCGTGACGCTGCAATTGTCGTCCTCATAGTTGTGGGCGAAGATGCAATAGTGCCAGCCCGCGGCGTGCGTGTGATTGAAGTATGTGGCCTTGAGCGCGCCGAAACTGTCGGCCGAGCCGCTGTAATTGAAGAGGCTGCCATCGCAATTGGAGGCGTCGCGCTGGAGCGTGTTGTAATGCGGAATGGCGTCGTCCACGTCGATGATGAGCGTGTGTCCCTGGCAGGCGAACATCTGCACCACTGCATCGATCACCAGCTGGCTGGGCTGGTGCGAGTGCGCTCCGACCATGTAGTCGATCTCGATGCGGAATGTCGCTGCGTCAGCCGGAACTGTCGCCGCCGTGAGCGTTGTCAGACATGAAAGGGCCAGAATGTGCGGGCGAATATTCATGGGAACCGCCGAGGCGCGTGTCTCTGTGTGCGAAGCGAATGATCGATGTCCACGATCAGGCGAACGGGAAAGGAGCCCGCCGCGTGTTTCAGCGGCGGCCTCCGGCGTGTGATGGATTACTGCAGGTTGACCAGCACGAGCACCAGGCCCTTCTCTCCGCGCGGCAGGGCGGTCATCGCTTTGCCGATGATCGCGCCGTGGCTGCGCACTTCGTCGCTGGCCTTCATCGCATGGCCGGCGGTGGCCGAGGTGGTGAGCATGTCGCCGGGCTCGATGGCTGCGTCGGTGGCGTCCACCAGGCAGTACACGCGGCCGGTCAGTGCGACCGCATGCGCGCCGTCGGCGATCGTGCCTTGGTGTCCCATCATCATGCCGGTGGCGACGCCGCCCGCGCCGGAGATCACGCCCGCGACCTTCTTGTCATACGCGCTGGTGGCGGGCATGAGATGGCCGGGGTTGGCGGGATCGATCACGACGACCATGCCGGGTGTCGGTTCGATGTTGGCATCGCTGACTTCGAACTGCTCGGAGAGGTCGGCTCCGCCGGTGATCTGCAGGACGGGGGTGATGAGCATGCCGCCGCCCGCGCACACGGAGACGTTGCCGCCGTCGTTGTTCAGGGAGAGCGTCGCGGCAACGCCGTTGTTGCGGGCCATGATCTCGTTGTTATCGATGGAGATGTTGAGGCCGGTGGTGGGTCCGGTGACGAGGAATCCGCCGCTGGCCGGCTCGGAATCGGTGCCGCCTTCGATCTGAAGTTTGTACTCGGGCGAGGCAGTGCCGATGCCGACGTTCCCGGTGGTTCCCGAAACCGCCAGGCGCGTGCCGCCCATGTACAGCCGCCACGTGTCGTCGATCGAGTTGTAGTAGTGGTAGGCGTCGATGTCGCCGCCGGCGGAGTAACCGTAGAACGGCTCGCCGTCGGCATTGGTGGATGCGTACATGCCCGAGAAGCCCGAGGTGGCTTCGCCGATGCCGAAGACTTCCGCGCCGATGGTATTGGTGCGGCCGACCAGCAGACTGTTTGAGAAATACCCGCGACCGGCGAAGTAGCCAGCCCAGCCTGCGGCGCTGTTGGATTGCCCGAAGATGGCGTAGGTCGTGCCGCTGGCGGCTGAGGCCAGGCCGTACACGCCGATGCCTGCGGTGCTGTCTGCGCGGCCGTATACGCCGTAGTTTGTGCCGGTGGTCGCGGAGTTCTGAGCGTAGACGCCCATGCCCAGCGATGCGCCGGAGACGGCGCTGATGGCGCGGCCGGTGGAGTTTCCGGATGCGACGCTCGCCTGCACGCCGATGCCGGCGGCGCTGTCGGCGATGAAGTTGCTGACCGAGTATTGATTCGCCCCGTCGGTGTTGCGCACGTACAGGCCGGTCTGCGTTCCGCCGCCGGTGGCGGGGTAGATGGTGACGCGGCCGTTCTGCGTGCTCGTGCCGATTGAGACGTTGCCCTGCGTGTAGTTGAGCGCGGTGCCGTTGGGCGTCCACTGGCCGCTGCCGGCGAGGGCGAACATCGCATACGGCACGGCTGTGAGCGGCTGGCGCGGAGTCAGCGTGACGAACGGCCCGACGCCGCCGCCGGGCGTGGTATCAACTTCAATCTGCAGGAAGCGCTGGCTGCCACCGAATGCGCTGACGCCGAAGTCCAGCGAGGTGGTGATCAGGCCATCGGTCAACGAAGCGGCGTTGACGGCCAGGGCCACGCCGATCTGGTTGCCGCCCGCCGCCGCGTCCCACAGCGTGAAGCGCAGATCAACCGTGCCGTTGAGCGGCGTGCCGGCATTCTTCAGCACGCCCTGATAGGTGAATGCGGTGGTCACGGCCTGGCCGAACGACGATTCGGTCGTGGCACTGCTGAGGATGAGCGCGCCGAGCAGGCAGCCCAGCAGGCGGTGGGGACGACGATTGTGGATGCTGGACGGCATGACGGAAGGCTCCTGACGGCAGGGGGTGGAAAATCAGCACAGCCGCAACGCCAACACT
>CAZCGB010000343.1:0-4086 GCA_964498045.1 uncultured Isosphaeraceae bacterium | reverse complement strand
CGAGTTGATCGGCATCGTCGAAGCCGCCGACCTTGGCTTTCTCCAGCCATGCGAACGCCTGATCCTTCTTGCCCTTGATCGCATACACGCACGCGACGTTGTATGCCGCGACGCCGCGGTTGGCGGGGAACTCCGCCGCCATCAGGTGAATGGGCAAGGCTTCATCGATGTGGCCGCCGGCGTGCAGGCTGTAGCCCAGGTAGTGCCAGGCCTGTGCGTTGTCGGGATTGGCGGAGACGATGAGCCGAAACGTCTCAGCCGCCTCATCGAATTTCTCCTGCTGCAGCAGCGCCTGGCCGTCACGGATGGTTGGCGTGGAAGGCGTGGCGTCCGAAGCCGGCGGTGCGGCTGGCTTGGGGTTGTCCTGGGCGAACGATGCCTGCGACAGGCAAATGGCCAGCGCGAGCGATGCGACGATGACGGCGGGCTTGAACATGGTTGTGTTCCTCATTCCAATCGTGGCGAAATCCAATTCACGGCGAACGCCTGCGCATCATCCTAACGACGGCGCGGCGAAGAGATGCACACCCCTTGATGCCCGGCGCCTTCCACACCGGCGAAATCCCGCCTGCCGCACATCAGATTCCGCAAGGAAGGAACCACAGAGATCACGGAGGACACGGAGAAAGACCGAGAAGGATGATTTGATCCGCGGCAACCATCACCAATTCCTCCTCCGTGTTCTCCGTGATTTCCGTGATGAACAACGCTTTCCGAAAGCGCTATTCCGCGTACAGCGAAGCGCACTTCTCGATGCGCGCCGTCGTGCCGTCGTGGATGGCGAACGTTCCGCCGGGATGGAACCTGGCGCTGGCGTACGCGCCGTCCTTGCGCAGCGCATACAGCGACACATCGAAATTCGGCCGGCCCTTGTCGTCCAGCAGGTATTTCTGCTTCGTGTGGTCCGCGATCCACTGCAGGACCTTCAGGCATGCGTCGAGCGGCGACAGGCCATTGCCCATGTGCTGCACGATCTGGAATGAGCCGCACGCCTGGATCACCGCCTCGCCGCGCCCCGTCGCGCCGGCTGAGCCAATGGCGTTGTCGCAGAACATGCCTGCGCCGACGATGGGCGAATCGCCCACGCGGCCGGGAAGTTTCCAGCTCAGGCCGCTGGTGGAGGTGCAGGCGCTCAGATCGGATTTTTCGTTGAGCGCGCTGACGTGAATGGTCCCGGTGGTGAACGGCACGCCGATCTCCCTCGCGCGCGAATGCATCTGATTGATCGAGGGTTGAATCTGCTGGTCATCATCCAGCCACTTGTCGTTCTTGTTGAGGTTGGCCCGCCATTTCAGCCAGGCTTCGCGCGATTCGTCGGTGAGCAGATTCTCTTCCTTGAATCCCATGCGCAGCGCGAACTTCAGTGCGCCTTCGCCCACCAGCAGCACATGATCGGTCCGGCGCAGCACATGCAGCGCGACGGAGGAAGGGTTCTTGATGTTGCGCAGCGCCGCGACAGCGCCGGCCTTGCACGACGGGCCGTGCAGGCAGGAGGAATCGAGTTCGACCACGCCGTCTTCGTTGGGCAGCCCGCCGTAACCGACGGAGTTGTCCTTGGGATCATCCTCGACGATGTTGATGCCCGCGACGATGGCGTCCAGCGGATCGACGCCGCCGTCCTTACCGCCATGCCGCATGAGCTCCACGGCCTTCTCCACCGCGCGCAGGCCGTTGCCGGAACTGATGGCCATGGGCGGCGCGCCCTTGATGAGTGCGGCCGCAGGCGTCGCTTGCGGTTTCGCGTTGGCGCGCAATGCGGCCACCGCGGGCACCGAAGCCCCCGCAGCCACCAGGAACGAACGACGATCAAGATGCGGCATGAGCGATCCTCCTCACGCGCATTGAATCGCGCATCGGCGACGATCACAAGCTGGGCGGCGTTTCGCCCCTGGTCCTCCAGCGCCTGCGAAACCACGGAATCATCGCGATGCCCAGGGGGATGAACACCAGCGCTTCGCCGGCCGATTCGAGCAGGGCGAGCTGATTGAACGTCGCCTTGATGTCGCCGGAATCCATGCTCAGCCGGGCGGCTGCGGCGGCGACGCAGTACTCGCGCACGCCGACCTTGCCCAGCGGCGTCAGGCTGGAGGCCAGCGCGACCATCGCCAGCACGACCACGTGCGACCACGGCAGGTGCAGGCCGAGGATCGCCATCGCCGCGCCCATGCGACCGACGTACACGCTGAGGTCCAGCACGCGCAGGCCGATCGCGCCCCAGACGCCCCGGCGGTTGAGCGCCAGTTCATCGAGGCCGCGGGCCTTGCGGGCGATGAACGGGATGGACGCGACGAAGCGCAGCGCGAAGCCGCCGACGATCATGGGCGCGAGCATGATGCCCAGCCAGATCCAGTCGATGCGGTCGCGTGCGAGCGTGGCGAGCACCGCCGAGCCGATGCCCAGGAACAGCACATACGCCACCAGCGCGAACCATCCGCCGATCTGGATGATGGACAGGCGGTCGACGCGCATGTGGTAGGCGATGCGCGTGACCGCGCCTAGGCGCACCGGTGCGTAGTTGAGCATGTTGGCCAGCAGGTTGAGTCCCTGCATGTCGCGCAGGCGCACTTTGCGCAGCGGCTGCACGGTGAGCCAGAACGTCGTGCCGTTGAAGCACGCGCTAGCGAGCGTGCAGCCGAGCAGCGCGACGATCAGCAGCGGCGGGGCTGTTCGGATGCGTTCCCACGCGCTGGGGCCGCCCGCCTCACCCGTCGCCGCGCCGCCGGCGATCGCGCCCTTGATCACGAACCCCAGGAGCGCGAGCCCGCCCAGCCAGAAGATCACCTGCAGAACGATCTTCCGCGGCGAGAGCAGGCTGGTTTGTTCGACGGGTTCGCTCATGACTTGCGGAACCGCTCGCGGGTGATGACCACAAGAGCGCGCACGCCGTCGCGCCAGCCGATCTTCTTGCCCGCCGCCAGTCCGCGCGGGTCGTATTTCACCGGCCGCTCGACCACGCGCATCTTCAACCGCGCCAATCCCGCGACGATCTGCGGCTCAATGCCAAAGCGCTGTTCGGTCAGCATTGGCCGCAGCCCACGCAAGACCTTCACCGGCATGATCTTGTAGCAGCATTCCATGTCGCTCACGCGGAAGCCGGTCATCGTGTTGCTCAAGAGCGTCAATGCGCCGTTGCCCATCGCGTGAATGCGGTGCTTGAGGCTCTTGAATCGATAGTGCTTTCCCCAGCGCGTGCCAACGACGGCGTCGGCGTCGCCCGTCATGATCGGCTGCATCAGACTCGCGTAGTCAGCCGGGTCGTATTCCAAATCAGCGTCCTGGATGATTACAAGATCATCATCCGGCGCATCGGATTTCAGGATCGCGTCGAATCCCGTCTGCAGCGCGGCTCCCTTGCCCCTGTTCACCTCGTGCTTGATGAACACCAGCGGCTCGCCCGCCTGCTGCAGCGCGTTGACGGTGCCCAATACGCCCGCGAAGTGCTGCGATGAGGAACCGTCATCGATCAGCGTGATGTTCCTGCGCCAGCCATCGGGAAGGTCCGCCGCCATCGTGCGATGGAGGATCTCCGCCAGCGTGCCTCGCTCGTTGTACACCGGGATGACGATGTGGAGAGTGGGCACGGGAGGCAGAGAAACGCCGAAACGCCGAAACGTCGAAACGAATAAATGATCACCGAGCACACCAGCACTTCACATCCAGTCAAAGACGCTGGCCATACGCCCGTCCAGAACCTTCACGATCCTGATGTTTCTTCGTTTGTTCGTTTTGACGTTTCGGCGTTTCGACTTTTCTCACGACTTTGACTGTCCGCCGCCGGCGATCGACTCGCGCATGTTCGTGTCGGCCACCACGTTCTTCATGCGGTAGTAATCCATGATGCCCATGTTCCCATGGCGGAACGCGTCGGCCATGGCCTTGGGAACCTCGGCCTCGGCGAGGATCACCAGCGCGCGGTTCTTCTGCGCCTCAGCCATGAACTCCGTCTCTTGAGCGACGGCCATCGCGCGGCGCTTCTCGGCCTCGGCCTGGAAGCGCTTCTTGTCGGCCTCGGCCTGGTGGCCCTGCAGGTTCGCGCCGATGTTGTCGCCCACGTCCACGTCGGCGATGTCGATCGACAGGATCTCG
>CAZCGB010000342.1:2577-4088 GCA_964498045.1 uncultured Isosphaeraceae bacterium | reverse complement strand
ATGCGGGCAAGCACGTGTTCTGCGAGAAGCCGCTCGCGGTCGATCCCGCCGGCGTGCGCAGCGTGCTTGAAACCGTGCGAAAGGCCAAGGAGAAGAACCTCACCATCGTCTCCGGCTTCTGCTGGCGCTACAGCGCGCGCGAGCAGGACGCGTACAACCAGGTTCACAACGGCGCGATCGGCGACATCGTCGCCGTGTACACCACCTACAACTCCACCGGCTGGGTCAAGCCCGTCGAGCGGCAGCCCGGCTGGAGCGACATGGAGTACCAGATGCGATGCTGGCATTACTTCACGTGGATGTCGGGCGACCATATCGCCGAGCAGGCCTGTCACGCGATCGACAAGATGGCTTGGGCGATGCAGGATGTGCCGCCGCTGAATTGCGTCGCGGTGGGCGGCCGTCAGAGCCGCGATCAACTCAACGAGCCCGGCTGCGTGTTCGATCACTTCGCCGTTACCTACGAATACCCCAACGGCGTGCGCGGCTTCCACATGTGCAGGCACGTGCCGAACTCACCGAGCGACAACTCCGACACGATCATCGGCACCGAAGGCGTCTGCCGCGTTGATGGCTGGAAGGACCTGCACGAAGTCACCGGCAAGAACCCCTGGAAGAGCAAGACCGTCAAGAACGACATGTATCTCGCCGAGCACGAGGCGTTCTTCAGCGCGCTTCGCGCGGGAAAGACCATCAACGACGGCGAGCGCATGGCGACCAGCACGCTCATGGCCCTGATGGCCCGCATGGCCGCTTACACCGGACAGCAGGTGACGTGGGATCAGGCGATGAACTCGTCGCTGGTGCTCGCGCCTGACCGATACTCGCTTGACGCGACGCCGCCGGCGTGTGAGATTCCGCGGCCGGGCATAACGAAGTTTTCGTGACCGGATTCATCGGAGAATCGGGACGGGGAATGGGGGGCATGGAGGAATGGATGAGTGTTGATCGACGCGGATTTCTGCGGGCAGGTCTGAGCGTGGCCGCAGCGGCGACGGGCGGACTCGCGCCGGCGGCCCGCGCATTCGCACAGGCGCAACCGCCCGTCACGCCGCGGCGCATCAAACTCTCGTTGAAGTGGGGGATGATCGAGAGCGGCAATTCCGTCCTGGAGAAATTCGAGATCATTCAGCGCGCCGGTTACGATGGCGTCGAGATCGACAGCCCGTCCGACCTCAACCTGACGGACGTCATCGATGCGAGCAAGAAGACCGGCATCGTCGTCGAAGGCGTGGTCGATTCCGTGCATTGGTCGCAGCCGCTCTCGTCGGGCGACCCGGCAGTGCGCGAAAAGGGCTTGGAAGGCCTCTTCACCGCGCTCAACGCCTGCGCCAAGGTGCATGCCTCGACGGTGCTGCTGGTGCCCGCCGTGGTCAACGCGAACATCTCGTACGACGACGCCTATCAGCGATCCATCGACGAGATCCGCAAGGCGCTCGGCGTCGCCGGCGAACTGGGCGTGAAGATCGCGATCGAGAACGTGTGGAACAAGTTCCTGCTCAGCCCGCTCG
>CAZCGB010000342.1:0-2477 GCA_964498045.1 uncultured Isosphaeraceae bacterium | reverse complement strand
GGCGTGAAGATCGCGATCGAGAACGTGTGGAACAAGTTCCTGCTCAGCCCGCTCGAAGCCGCGCAGTACGTCGACGGCTTCGACAGCGACGCCATCGGCTGGCATTTCGACATTGGCAACATCGTCAACGACGGCTGGCCCGAGCAGTGGATCCGCATCCTCGGCAAGCGCATCCTGAAACTGGATGTGAAGGAATTCAGCCGCAAGAAGCGCGACAACGAAGGCTTGTGGAAAGGCTTCGACTGCGAGATCGGCGAGGGCGACATCGACTGGAAGGCCGTGCGTGCTGCGCTGCATGACATCGGCTACGACAACGGCAAGAACTGGGCGGCGGCGGAAGTGGGCGGCGGCGACGAGAAACGGCTCAAGGATGTGTGCGAACGCATGGATCGCTGCCTGAACAAGGATGATTGAACAATGAAACCATTTCCGCACTTCGACGGCGCGATGACCGCCTCCTCCAACTGGACCCGCCGCAACTTCGTCAAGGCAGGCGGTGCATTGGCCTTGGGCGCAATGACGCCTTCGCTCTTCGCACGCGAGACGCGCGCCAGCCAGGAGAAGCCGCTGAAGGTCGGCGTCATCGGCTGCGGCGGTCGTGGCACCGGCGCGGCGCAGGACGCCCTCGAAGCCAGCGAGCGCGTGCGCATCGTCGCGCTGGCGGACCTTTTCCCCGACCAGGTGCAGGCTGCGCGGGAGAATCTCAAGTCGCTGGGTGAGCGGGCCAGCGTCGATGAAAGCCGCTGCAACACCGGCTTCGATGCGTACCAGCAGTTGCTGGCGGCTGGGGGGGGCGGCGACATCGATGTCGTGATCCTCGCGACGTCGCCGCATTTCCGTTCGATCCATTTCGCTGCGGCAGTGGAAGCGGGCAAGCACGTGTTCATGGAGAAGCCGGTGGCGACCGACGCGCCGGGCATCCGGCGCGTGCTCGCCGCCGCCGAAGCCGCCGACGCGAAAAAGCTTTGCGTCGTCGCAGGCACGCAGCGCCGGCATGAGAAGTGCTACCTGGAAGCCATGCAACGCGTGCGCGATGGCGCGCTAGGCAAGATCATCACAGCGCGGGTGTACTGGAACATGGGCACGCTGTGGATGAAGCCGCCCCGGCCGGAGTGGACCGACATGGAGTGGCAGATCCGCAACTGGCTGTACTTCACATGGCTTTCAGGCGACCACTACGTCGAACAGCACGTGCACAACCTTGACGTCGCCAACTGGGCCGTGGGCGCGCATCCCGTGAAGGCGATGGGCCAGGGCGGCAGGCAGGTGCGCGTCGATCCCAACTACGGCAACATCTTCGATCACTTCGCCGTGGAGTACGAATACCCCGACGGCACGTACCTCATGAGCATGGCCCGGCAGACCGACGGCTGCGCCAATCGCGTCGCGGAGATCATGCACGGCACCAAGGGCAGCATGTTCACCCAGTCGGGCTCGGCCAGCATCAAATCAGCCGAAAGCGACGGCAGCAACTGGAAGTTCAAGGGTGAGAACGGCAATCCGTACGTTGATGAGCACAAGCACCTGTATGCCGCGATCGAGAGCGGCACGCACGTCAACGAAGCGAAGCAGGTCGCGGAATCGACCCTCACGGCGATCATGGGCCGCATGTCGGCGTACACCGGCAAGGAAGTGACATGGGAACAGGCGTTGAACTCGAAAGAGGATCTCGCGCCGGCGAAGTATGAGTTCGGCCCGTACTCCGTCGCGCCCGTCGCCATGCCGGGCAAGACTCCGCTTGTGTGAGTGATTCAACGACGCCGGATCGACGCCAACCTTCAGGAATCTCGATGAACCGAAGAGACTTCGTCACCGTCACCGCTGCCACCAGCGCAGCCGCCCTCGCCGGTGTGAAGGCCGCGGCCCAGCAGCAGGTGGCCGCCGCGGTCAAGCCGTTCAAGATGAAGTACGCGCCGCATTTCGGCATGTTCGCCAACCACGCGGCCGACGACCTGGACCAGGTCTCTTTCGCGGCTGACGAAGGTTTCCTCGCATGGGAAGACAACGGCATGATGGGGCGCGACAAGGAGTTTCAGGAGAAGTTCGCGGCGATCATGAGCAAGCGCGGCATGACGATGGGCATCTTCGTCGCCGCCGACATCGACTGGCGGAACCCCACGCTCACCACCGGCAAGGCCGAGCATCGCGACAAGTTTCTGGACGATTGCAAGAAGGCGGTGGACGTCGCAAAGCGCGTCAACGCCACGCACATGACCGTCGTACCCGGCACGCTCGACCCGCGGCTGGACATCGACTACCAGAATGCAAACGTCATTGATGTGCTGCGCAGCGCCGCTGAGATCTTCGAGCCGCACAAACTGGTCATGGTGCTGGAGGCCCTGAATCATCGCCACGACCATCCGGGGCTATACCTGACGACGATCGCGCAGGGTTTCATGATCTGCCGTGCGGTGAACAGTCCGTCGTGCAAAATTCTGTACGACATGTACCACCAGCAGATCAACGAGGGGAACATC
>CAZCGB010000341.1:0-4101 GCA_964498045.1 uncultured Isosphaeraceae bacterium | reverse complement strand
CCCGAGCAGCGGGCGAAGTTCGATGAGATCAACGCCGCTCGGATGAGTGTGTTTGACTCCATCATCCGCAGCAACTACGCGGTGGTCGCTGAACTCGCCTCTATGCAGGGCGAGAACAACGCGGCACATCGCGTGGATGCGCTGGGCCGCGTGGCAGCGGCCTTCAAGCCGTACAACGATCGCGGCACGTTTTTTCAGGAGATGTGGTCGACGCTGACTGATGCCCAGCGGAAGATGGTGGAGGCAATGCTTGCGGAGTATCGCGATGCGCGCTACGCCGATGTGCAACGGCAGATGGGCGACAAGGTTTCGATGCGCTCCATCGCCACGCGCATCAAGCTGGAGGCTTTCGGCGAAATGGTTCGCGAGTCCATCGAACGCCAGATCGGATTCGAGCGCGACACATTTGAGCAATTCGCGGCTGAACTCGCCCTGACGCCAGAACAGCACAATGCGGCGCAGGCGATTTTCCAGCCGCTGGCGATCAAGCGGTTCCAGAACATCGCCGTCACATCGGCTGAGAAGGCCGAAGCGTTTGCGGCGTTCAACAAGCTGCTGGACGCTGGTCAGCGGCAAAAGCTCTTCGGCATGCTGGTGCGGAGCTATCAGCAGAAGCCGGATGGATCCGCCCCCACGTCGCAGCCGGCGACAAAGCCCGCCGCATCTGCCGGCAGCGCGGCGTCAAATCTCGCTCCAATTTCGTACAAGCTCGAACCCGGTCCATTCGGTGTGAATGAGCAGTTGCAGACATTGACCGATGCGAGCCGCAATCGCGATGTGCCATTGAAAATGTACATGCCGAGGGATTTGGGCAAGCCGGCGCCAGTGATTGTGTTCTCGCCGGGCTGGGGCGGATCGCGTGATGGCTACGGCTACCTCGCGCGACACTGGGCGAGCCACGGGTACGTCTGCGTCGTGCTTGAACATGACGGCAGCGATCTGGACTTCGCGAGAGCCGCCGCAGATGGCGGCGCTGGCGCGGCCATGCGCGTCGCCGGCGCCTTGCGAACCTCTGTCAACGACCCCGCGAACTGGATCAACCGCGCTGAAGACGTATCGTTCACGCTTGATGAGCTCAATCGCCGCAACGCACTGACCGGCGATGCCCTCTTCAATCGCCTCGATCTCGCGCATGTCGGAATGTCCGGCCATTCGTTCGGCGCATATACGACGATGCTGATCATGGGGACGCTTGTGGATCTGCCCGGCGAGCCGGGGAAGGGGTTTCGCGACAGCCGCTGCATCGCGGGAATCGCCATGTCGTCGCAAGGGGATGCGCACATCGGCTTGACCGCCGACTCATGGATGAACATGACCGCCCCGATGATGTACCTGACCGGCACGAAGGACTACGAAATCGGCACGCGCGACGCCAGCGGCCGCCGGGTGGCGTTTGATCGCACGCCCGCCGACAAGGCCGATGAACAGATGCTCATCACCATCAATGACGCTGAGCACTCTGCGTTCAGCGACAACACCCGCGGATTCGCCGGTGAATCAATCCAGCGCAATCCTGCGCATCACCAGTGGATCCTCATGGCGACCACCGCGTTCTGGGATTCGCATTTGCGCGGCGATCAGGCCGCTGAAGCCTGGCTGTTGAGCGATGCGCTCAAGTCGATCTCCGCCGGAAAATGCGCAGTGGAGCGCAAGTGAAGGCAATTCAACCCGCCGGCTTGCGGCGCCGCCAGAGATCTTGCAGGTCGTTTTTGTCGACTTGCGCCTGAGCGATGCGTTCGAAGCCGTGCCGCTGCAGAAGTTCGATGCGTTCGGGCTCCGGTCGCGCGAGAACATACGCATCACCGTTGACCGTTCGCAGCCACGCATCGAGTTCATCCGGCCAGACGCGATGGATGAGTCGGCCGTAGTAGATGCGGAATTCCTCATTGAACTGCCAGCCGACATCGGGCTTGGTCATGCGCAGGGAACGCAATGGCGCGTTACCGACGATGGCTCGCACGCGGGCGGTGCCATCCACATACGCCTGCAGCCGCGGATCGGGCGAGGTCGCCTCGCAAGGCCAGAATGCGGTCATCAAGAGGATCATCCACACCCCCATGGCCATCGATGAACGCCAAGGCTGCGCCGCATGCCAGCGCCAGCCCAGGACGCAGATCGAGATCAGCAGCAGCGCGAGCATGATCGCCCACGGCCAAGCCAACGATGTAGCGACCGCGTGCGGATCGTCCAGCCATTGCTTTGCAATCTGGATGTATTGATCCTGGGCCGCCAGAAACCACGGTGCAAGAAACGATGCCGCCCCCAGCGCCACCCACGTGCTGGCTGCAATCATGCGAAACACCTGATCGGTCTCACCAGCCCGAACACGGTCATCATGCCTGCGAATGAATGCCGCAACGAGCAACCCGACTGCCGGCAGAATGCCAAGGATGTATCGCTGCTGTTTGGCAGCGGGAATCGACATGCTGACGATGATGAACGCGAACATGAACAGCGCGAACATCGCTGAGCGGCGACGCTCGCCACGCGGCATCCGGAACGGTTCAACAATTGATCCCAGCAGCCAAAGCGTCCACGGCACAACCAGGCCGAACAACGCAAGGTAGTAATACACCACCTGATAATCGGTGCGCGGTTGCTGCACCTCCCGGCTCAGCGCCCTCTCGGCCAGTCTTGGATACGCCGCAAAGACATGCCAATACCACGCTCCCACGGGAACCGCTGAGGCGAGCACGGCGACGATCAGGCAAAGGGCATCGATCTTGCGGCGCGGGCTGAGCAGAACTATCGCTGCGGCGAGCGTGGGAAGCGCGAGCAGATAGGGCAACGGATTCTTGCTCATGACCGCTGCGCACAGCGAGAGCGCGCAGCCTCCCCACCCGATGCATCGCCGCAACATGGAAGGCGATTCCCCAAGCGGGCGCATGGCCCAGAGGCCCAGCGCGATCGCCAGCGTCGTCCACGCCACGTAATGGATGTCATACGAAGCGGTGCGTGCCTGTCGCTCGAAAAAGATGGTCGATGCGACGGCCATTGTCGCCAGCGCGGCGAATCGCACATCGCCCAGCATTCGCGCCATGAGGAAGATGGAAGCCAGCATCATCAGCCCCAACGCAGCGGTGACACATCGCGCACGAAAGATCAGTTGCTGCGGAGCAGCGGCCGCAGGATCGAGGTCAATCCACGCAAACAGGTTCAGCCAGGTCGCCATCGGCGGCTTTTCCAGTCGCGGAACGCCGTCGTTGGTGCTGACCAGCCAAGCAAGCGGCTCACCCTCGGCCATGCGGTACCACGTCTCCTGACTGGTCACGATGGCCATGTTCTCCATCGTGTGCGAGGAAAGTTTCCGGCTTGCTCCAAGAGTGAGCGCCGGCAGGCACAGCGCGACGATTGCAAGCAGCGCGAGCCAATCGTGTCGCGATTTGTGCGCGCTCGGTGCGTTGGGTGCGATGGCGTGCATGCCTGCGCGCAATGTAGCAGGCAAAGCATGTGAACAGGCAGACCGGTTTCCTCTCGGCCGGGCAGGGCGCGAACGAGGCGTGCCGATCGGGCTATCATCTGGCATGCCGATGTACGAATACCGCTGCGTTGAAGATGGCGACCTCATTGAGTTGCTTCGTCCGATGGCGGATGCCGACAAGCCCGTGGCCGATCCGACCGGCAAGGGCCGCAGATTCGAGCGCATCCACAGCACATTCGCGGTGTCGGGTTCGCCTGTCGGCGCCCCGGCGCACAAGCACACCGGGGCGGGCTGCGGCTGCGGGAATCCGCACGGTCCATGCGGTCGCGGTTGACGTTGGATCTGCGCCAGCCGGCACGCGCCTTGCGGGAGCCTCGTCAGCAATGGCGATGATCCGCCCTTCCATCACGACCGGCCATGCTGCAGATAGACTGCGGCGATGACCTTCAACAACCATTCCATCGCCCGCATTTTCGCGCTGCTCATATTTGCGGCGCATGCGCCTGCAGCCCGCGGCCAAACGCACTCGGCCAAACCCAACATTGTGCACATCGTGGCCGACGACCTGGGTTGGAAGGACGTCGGCTTCAATGGATGCGCTGACATCAAGACACCGAATCTCGACGGACTGGCGAAGGGCGGCGCGGTGTTCACCCAGTTCTACGTTCAGCCGATGTGTA
>CAZCGB010000340.1:0-4101 GCA_964498045.1 uncultured Isosphaeraceae bacterium | reverse complement strand
GGGCGACCGCTTCACGCTGGCCCACGCGAGCGACGGTGCGGCGAATGTCTCGACCATCCGCGACGCGCATCGTCAACCGCGCTGGTTCGGAAGACCAGTCAATGCCGCCCTCAGCATGCACGCGTTCGGTGTCACACTCGATCAAGCTGAACTTGAGCGTGCTCGAGCCAGCGTTGAGGATGAGAATCAATGGGGTTCCCATGTTCGTCAACACACGCGTGGAAAAGTCGCGCGACACATGACCATCATCTCTGGACGGCCCGGATTGTGCGAGAGGCAATCACCCTGTTTTTGCGAATCCTCCATCATTCGTTTTGCGGTACGATTGTTGCGCAGAGGTCGGACGGGAGTGTTCGGCGCCAGGTGTCTTCCTTGCGGTGTGCGGCGCGGACATCGCATCTGCTTCCGGCAGATGGGCAATCATCAGGAGTGAACTCATGCGTCCAAGTCAATGGTTGATGGTGTTGCTCGGTGCGGCGGCGATCGGCCCCAACGGCCAGGCCGCGGATGAGATGTCCGTACAGGTCAAGAGCACGCAGGTCCGCGACAGCGACAGCTATCTCGGCAAGCCGCTCTATGAACTGCACTTCGGCGACCGTGTGACGGTGGTGCAGAAGGGGGCTGCGTGGATGAAGGTTCAGCCCGTGAACACCGCCGCGGTCAAGTTCTCCGCCGGAGTGCCAGACGATGCGAAGACCTACGTTGGTTATGTGAACAAGTCCGCCTTGACGACCAAGCGCGTGGTGCTCAAGGCGGACCAGAATGCGCAGCTCGCCGCATCATCAGAAGATGTCGCGTTGGCCGGCAAGGGGTTCAACGATGAGGTCGAGCGTGCCTACCAGGCCGAGCACCCCAATCTTGCGACCGCCTTCACAACGTTGAATCACATCGAGACCGATGCTGTGTACACGCCGAGCGCAGCCGACATCAGCGCATTCCGCGCCGCGGGCGGACTCAACGGAGGTGGCCAGTGAACCAATTCGCCAGGACCATGTCCATCGGCATCACATCGTTCTTGATCGCGTGCCAATCTGGCTGCAGCGGCGGGGGCGGGCAGCAAGCCGGCTCCGATTCCAAGCCGGGATTGCTCGACAGCATCGTCAGCGGCACGCTCGGCGCGGCCGGGGTCGATTCGCGCACGTCGCAAGCCGTCAGCGCGGGAGCTGCGCTTGGGGCCAAGGCATGGGAGCTTGAGCAGCTGACGCCTGAAAACGAGTACTACATCGGCCGCGCGGTCGCAGCCAACCTCATCGCGCGCTCCAGCGTGCTGTCTGACGCCGACGCGGCCCGATACGTCAGCCTCGTCGGCTACACCTGCGCGATGGCGTCGGCCATGCCCGAGACCTTCGCCGGCTATCGATTCATCATCCTCGACAGCGACGAGGTCAACGCCTTCGGCGCGCCGGGCGGCTTCATCCTTGTCACTCGCGGAATGCTCAAGGAATGCCATTCCGAGGACGCTCTCGCCGCAGTGCTTTCGCATGAGATCGCCCACGTGCAGAATCGCGATGGACTCAACGCGATCAAGAGCAGTCAGATGTGGAAGACGGGCCTGCAGCAGGGCGCGAATCTCGCCGCCCAGGGCGATGTCGCCGCCGCGACCGGATTGTTCAACAAACTGATCGACGGCTTCGTCGAACAGGTCATCGACAAGGGCTACAGCCGCGACGCCGAGGCGAAAGCCGACGCATCGGGCGTGACGATCATGGTCGCTGCAGGCTACGACCCGCATGGCATGCTGGACATGCTCGAGGAGATGCGCGTGACGTGGACGACGGGTTCGGCCATGGGCAAGACGCACCCGACGCCCGACCAGCGCATAGCGAAAGTGAACGCGCTGATCAAAACTCCTCGCGATGCCGCGTCGCCTGCGCAACAGGCTCGTTTCGACGCTGCGCTTGGGCCGATCATCGCGAAGTGATGGAGCATCACGCCTCCTGAATGAGCGCGCCTCGACGGATTCTCGCGTGCATCGCCATCGCAGTGGCAGCTGCGGCCACTGCGCTGCTGTTGCACGATGCGCGCTGGCTGGAGCGGCTGGAACTCTTCACGTGGGACGCTCGCCAGCGCTTGCTCGCGACGCCTGCACCGGCGGATCTGCCCATCAAGCTGATCCTGATCGATCAGGCGTCGCTTGACTGGGCTCGCAACCAGGCTGGTTCGCCCTGGCCCTGGCCGCGCGAGTTCTACACGGCGATCATCGAATTCTGCCGTGCGGGCGGCGCGAAGGCCATCGCATTTGACATCTTCTTTTCGGAGCCGTCCATCTTTGGTCAGGACGACGATGATCGATTCGCCGCCGCGCTCAAGGAGGCCAAAGCGACCGTGCTCGCGGTTCCGGGCGGACCGCAATTCTCCACGCCCGGCACCTGGCCAGCGGAAGTTCCGCCAAATCCATTCACTGTTGCGGGATTCGATCAATGGCAGGTCCGGCACCCGCAGGCGAGGCTCGCGCTCAATTCCGTGGTGATGAGTCTGCCACAAATCGCCGCCAGCGCGTCAGCGCTCGGCCACGTGCGCGGCGATCAGGACGTCGATTCGCTCATCCGGCGGGTCACGCCGATCCTCACCTTCGATGGCAAAATCCTTCCCGTGCTCAGCCTCGCCGCACACGAGGTCGCCCGCGGCGCTGAACTGGCAGAATCGACGGCCGGCGATCTTCACATCGAGGGCGATGCGCTCGTCGTCGGTCCGCATCGGGTTCCACTGGATGATGACGGCTCCGCCACCTTGCGCTTTCGACGTCCCACCCAGCGTGGTGAGCAGCGGCGGATGTATGACACGTTCAGCGCGGCAGGCGTGATCAATGCGCAACTCGCCATCCAGGACAATCAGCCACCGGCGATTGCGCCCGATGCGTTCAAGGATTGCATGGTCATCATCGGCCCAAGCGCGATGGGCACATACGACCTCAAGCCGACGCCGATGAACAAGGCCGGACCGGCCGCCGAGGTGCATGCCACGTTTCTCGACAATCTGCTCAACGATGATTTCGTGAGCCGTGCGAGCGGTGTGTGGGTGTCCATGTTCACGTTCGGCCTCGCGCTCGTCGGTGCGTTCGCCACCCGCGAATCGCGCAATGCGTTGCATGTTGTGCTTGCGTTCACCTTGACGCTGCCGGTGCCATGGGCGGCTGGCGTGATCGCTTTCACGCAGAACCTCTGGTGGCCGATCGTCGCGCCGGAATTCGCGCTGCTCGTCGCGCTGGTTGGCGGGCTCATCGCCAACTACGCCGTCGAGGGCCGGCAGCGGCGGTTCATCAAGCGCACCTTTCAGCATTATCTCAGTCCGGTGGTGATCGAACAGATCGTTCGCGACCCTTCGCGACTGCGCCTGGGTGGCGAGCGGCGGGAAGTGACGATTCTCTTCTCCGATATCGCCGGCTTCTCCGCCATTGCTGAGAAGCTCGACGCTCATGAGCTTGCGGCGCTGCTCAACGAATACCTCACGGAGATGTCGGGGATCATTCTCGATGAGGCGGGCACGATCGACAAATACGTGGGTGATGCGATCGTCGCGTTCTGGAACGCGCCGCTCGAACAGCCGGACCACGCGCTGCGGGCCGCCCGCGCCGCGGTGAGGTGCCAGAGCGCCATGGCCGCGCGTCGAGCTGAGTTCAGCCGCCGGCTTGGAGCCGACCTGCGCATGCGCATCGGCGTGAATACGGGAATGGCCAGCGTAGGGAATTTCGGCTCGCAAGACCGCTTCGACTACACCGTCATCGGACATGCCGCCAACCTTGCTTCTCGCCTGGAAGGGGCCAATCGTTTCTTCGGCACCGACATCCTCATCTCTGACGAAACCTGGCGCCAGATCAATGGAGCACTCTCCGGCCGCGAAGTCGGCCTGCTTCGCGTGGTCGGCATTGCAGAGCCGACGCGCGTGCATCAACTGATGGCGACTCGCGAACAGTCACCGCCTGATCATTCGGCGCCCGAAGAATTTCAACATGCTCTCATGCTGAGTCAGACAGGACGATCGGCCGAGGCCCTGGCTCAATTCGCCAGACTCGCCTCAGACGATCCGCTCTCACGAAAGTACCTGGAGAAGCTGCGCGAGGCCGATCGCGTGGGGAAGGCGTGGGACGGTGTATGGAATCTG
>CAZCGB010000339.1:0-4105 GCA_964498045.1 uncultured Isosphaeraceae bacterium | reverse complement strand
TAGATGGCGTCAACGGGATGATTGTGCCCATCCGCGATCCAGAGGCCATCGTTCAAGCTGTTGTGCGCCTCAACGACGATCGTGAGCTGCGAGGGCGGATGTCGGCGGCCGCACGGGTCCGAAGCGCCCAGTTTACTCTCGACGAATTCGATCAGAACCTGAACTACCAAGTCGATCGACTTCGGGATTCCACTGCGAAGTCCGCGGAGGATCGATGATCGATTCGGTACACTTCTTCAAGGCCGTTGGCCATGAAGTCGTGATCACCGCCGATGCAGAGACCCACATGACGATGCGTCCAGAAGAAATCCAGGCTGACTACTACAACCGCACGGCCGAAGCGTATGACGACATGCACATCGCTGAAGGCGATGAGCACCAGCGGGCGTTGCGGCTGATTTCCGCATTCACCCAGGACATGGGCGTGGAAAGCGTGCTCGATGTCGGCTGTGGGACCGGGCGAGCGATCCGGTACTTCATGCAGCGCCATCCCGAGATGCGCGTACATGGCGTCGAACCGGTCGCCGGTCTTCGCGACCAGGCGATCAATCGTTTCGGCGTGCCACCTTCCATGATCACAGGCGATCGCGGAGAAGCGCTTCCCTTCGCCGATCAATCCTTCGACATCGTGTGCGAATTCGGCGTCCTTCATCATGTTCGCCGACCTGAAACTGTGATTGCCGAAATGCTCCGCGTGGCTCGCAAGGCGGTGTTCATCTCCGATTCCAATCGCTTCGGTCAGGGGAGTTTTTTCTGGCGAAGGGCGAAACTCACGCTCTATCGCTGCGGGCTCTGGTGGCCGGTCAACTTCGTTCGCACGCGCGGTCGCGGGTACACGATTTCCGAGGGCGACGGACTCGCGTATTCGTACAGCGTGTACGACAATTATCCTCAGGTCGCCGCATGGGCGAAGCAAATGGTGCTCGTTCCCACCACGCCTCACGACAGTCCAACATGGAAGATGCCTCTGCTCACCTCCGGGCACGTCCTGCTCTGCGCGTTTCGCAAACCGCTGTGACCTGATGCCGCATGATTCTGAACCCCTCACGACTTGACTGAGAGACTCGAAGGAGTCTCCCGCAAGAGCGACATCCAATTCGATGCCGCGACAATTCCGAGCGACAAGCCTGTCGAACAGTGAATCGCGCACTCAACCTGAGACGCTCGTCGCCAAGAGCTGTGAGCTGATCATTGAAACACACAGCAAGGCGCTCGAATCGGGTTGCATCCAGTTCCTTGAAGGCTTGGGGTATCAAACGCGAATCATCAAGAACGCGTGGTATCGGATGATCATTCCCGAGCAGCGGACCACCGAACAGAATCGTTGGCTCTGGGCTGGAAAGACAGCCTGAAACCGGCGCCTGCTGTCAGTCAACAAGTGCGTCATCGCGAAGTTCATTCGCCGTTCCAGTACGTTGCATTCGGCTGAATTCCCGTTCATGTCGCCTGCCGAAGCATGATTGCGCGTAATCGCGACCACAGCTCGTTCCACGTGAGCGGAGCAAGGTGCGGTGCGATGATGAAGAACGTTGCGCCGGCAATCAACGTGCCAGCGGCCAACTGTGCAGCAAATGATTGGCCCCCCAGGAACCTCGCGGCGAGTTCGACCGCCGCCCACGCCATGATGCCGCTGATCACCGCGATCGCGGCGGGCCTCCACAGCGTGTGAAACAGATCTGCGAAGCCCATTCCGGCTGGTCGCATGGCGATCACCAGAAGTGCGGGTTGGGTCAATGTGACATATGCCGCGTACGCGATCGTCATGCCCAGCGGACCATGCCAAAGCGCTCCGGCGACGGTCAAGATCGCAAACAGTGCGACGGACGCGACGCTCGAGGCCAGGCGCATCCCGTACCGGCCTTGTGACTGGAGGAGCTGTACTGCGGGGAAACCCACCGCAAGGACGGCCATTCCCACGCTGAGCCACTGCACAAGTGGAATCGCATCGCGCCAGCGCTCGGGGAAGACGAGTTGAATGCCCGGAGAGGCGAGGGCCGCCTGCGTTGCGCACGCGGGCAGGGCAATCAAGGCCAGGACGCCGATGGTGCGAAGGAACGCCCCTGCCTGTCGCTGCAGATCATCCTGCAGATGGCTCAGCGCGGGGAGCAGCACGCTGGCCACGCTTTGCTGGAGCAACACCAGCGTTTGCAGCGACAGATTGAAAGCAAAGTAATAGAGGCCCACGGCTTTCGCATCAGCGATGATGCTCAAGACAAATGTTCCGCCGTAGAACAGGAGATAGTCGCAACCTGTGGCGAGGACGACCATGGTGCCGTTGCCGAAAAGCAGCCGCCAGCGCTTGATTCGAATTCTCTTCGAGATTACGACCGGCGATTTCCACCAGCAGATTGTGTATGCGACTGCGTTCGCGACCACTCGCGGCAGGAGAAGGCTGAAAGGCCCGAAGCCGGCAATCGCCAGGATGACCGAGAGGACTGTTTGAATGACGGCTTGCCCGAGCGAAATGGCGGCGATGAGACGGAATCTCATGTCGCCCTGCATGCGTGTCAAGGGAATGACCGCCGCCGCCTCCATCGGGAAAAGCACAGCAATGATCAGGAGCAATCCGACCAATCGCGGCTCGTCGTACCACGCCGCGGCGAACGGCGCGATGATCGCCATCACCGTGCCGCCGGCGAATCCGAGGGCCATTGAGAGCCAGAACGCAGTGGGAGCCCACAGCTTGAATCGTCGAAACCGCTGGATCAGAATCTCGCGCAGACCGCCTTGTTGAATCATCAACGGCACGATGCTGCACATGTAGGCGATGGCCGCGAGGCCGAAGTCCTCCCGCGTGAGATACCAGGCGATGATGACCTGTCCAATGATGCTGGTCGCCTTGCTCAGCAGCATCTGCGCAGCCATCCATGTCGTGCCGCGCGCCGTGCGGTGCGTCAGGCTGTGACGATCAGCCGGAACACTTCGCGAGTGCGTTGTCTCGGGCGGCGTATCGCCTGACGGCAAATCGATGACCGAGACTCCTGTCTCGGGCACTGTGCCAGTGGTGGGGTCGGCTGATGAAGACACGTTGGGGTCGTTCCTACGATCGCTGAAGCGCCCGGGTTCCGCCACAATCGTGCTTGTCGGTTCGCGCAACGCACGATCAATCGAAGCGGAAGGAGATCTATCGGCATAGTTGCGGATGGCCGATATTGGCGTTGATTTCGCGGTCCTTTGATTGCCGCAGCAGGACCACGAAGATACCATCGTGACCTTTCGAGGTCGGCCCAAGTCGACAATCCGTCCGTTCCCTGGCTTCGAATCCCCTTCTGCCAGCACAAGGCTCTGCGGAACGATGCTCCTCATGAGCCGGCGTCCGCTGGCAAGATGATCGTTGTTGCAGTCACAGGAGTCTGAAACCCGCATGTCCTCATCCGCCGTCGCCGTTCCCGCACCCGCCCAAACCGCCGCGCCGACTCAAGGGGCCTCGTCGCTGATTTCACCCAACGGCGGCACGCTGGTCAATCGAATCGTCGATGCCGAGCGAGCCGCGGCGTTGCGCGAACGGGCCAAGACCCTGCCCCGCATCACGCTCTCCGCCAAGCAGGCGTGCGACCTCGAGATGATCGCCATCGGCGCGTTCAGCCCGCTCACTGGCTTCGTCAAGCAGGCCGATTTCATCAGCATCTGCAAGAACATGCGCCTCGCCGATGTGGATGGCAAGCCGGGGGCCGTCTGGTCGATCCCGATCACGCTGGCGGTGGACGACAAGACCAAGGACACCCTCGAACGTCGCGGCCAGGCTGCGCTCTATCACAGCGACGGCACGCTCATGGCGGTGATGGACACCTCTGACATCTATCCGCATGACAAGAAACTGGAAATCCCCAACGTCTTCGGCACCGAAGACCCCGCCCATCCCGGCGTCAAGGCCGTGATGGATGAAGGCGACTGGTGTGTGGGTGGTTCGATCCACGTCATCACCGTCACGCCCGAGAAGGACAAGGGCGAGCAGTTCACCGAGTACCGCCTCACGCCCCAGCAGACGCGCGACGCGTTCACCAAACGCGGCTGGAAGACCATCGTCGCGTTCCAGACCCGCAACCCCATCCATCGCGCCCACGAGTATCTCACCAAGTGCGCACAGGAGATGACCGACGGCCTG
>CAZCGB010000338.1:0-4113 GCA_964498045.1 uncultured Isosphaeraceae bacterium | reverse complement strand
AGCCGACGGAGATCACACGCTGATGGTGACCACCACGCACGTGGATGAAAATACGTTTGTCGAGAAGTTGTTTCGCGGCGATGGCGCCGAAGACGGACCAGTGCTGGAAACGACGTACACGCGCAAGAAGTGATCCATTCGGGCGCGATCCAACCGAAACAGAAAGCCCGCGGAACCCCATCCGCGGGCTTTTCCGTTGGTTTTGCCGTTGGCCGCCGGAAACGCTACGATTGGCCCTTTCCCCTGAAGAATACAGCACCCAACGCCATGGCCAACCTGCCCGCCAACACCTCCGCCAAACTCGATCAGCGTCTGAAGGAAGTTCATCAGACGGACTTGACCGAAGGCCGCATCAATCAGGATTTCGTCGATTGGCTGAAGACCAAGGGCATGACGTACTTGCTCGTGCTGCTGATCGCGCTGTGCGCGTATCTCGGCTGGGTGCGTTGGCAGCATTCCAGGCAGAACTACCAGGCGGAGGCGTGGCGCGAACTCGCGAGTGCGGCGTTGCCGACATCGCTGGAGGAGGTCGCTCAGAAATATGGCGACGTGGGCGCGGTCGGCATGCTCGCCCGCTTGAACGCAGCTGCGGAACTGATGCGGGCGGTGCAGACCGGCAAGACGCTCGGCGCCGACGAAGCAAGTCGCCTTGAGCTGACTTCACAGCAGCGTGATGAGTATCTCGATCGCGCAGATCGCCTGTATCGTGAGATGATCGAAAGCGATGACAAGAGCGCGGGCAAGACCCTGATGATGGTGACCGCGTTGACCGGTCGCGCGGCTGTCGCTGATTCCAAAGGCGACACGGCCAAGGCCAAGGAGTTCTACGCCGCCGCCGCCACCCGCGCCGGCGACACCTACCCGGAGCTCGCCGCAGCATCGCGCAAACGCGGCGAAGTGGCCGGCACCCTGCCGCCGCCCGCATCCATGCCGACGGATGAGCAGATCAAGTCCCTGCAGCCGAAGGCCCCCGAACCCGCGACGCCAGTGACCGTGGAAACGTGGATCACTGAACTCATTGGCGGCAAGGCCGCACCCGACGCGCCGGCGGCCGACTTTGGCGGTTGAACGCACATCGTCCGGATCGAATGGGTCGTCTCCGCGTGATGCGCACGATGCTCAGACTTCAGAGACCTCCGCTGCGTGTCATGCAGAAGACTCATCGTCATCAGAACTCAAATTGGAAGGACTCATAGGACCGGGTGGCAAGGTCGATCGCGATGCCTTGTTCGCGCTGTATGAGAAATCCGAGCAGGCGGCGGGCGATGATGAATCGCCGATCACGGTGCGCTTTGAACTGCTTCGTGATCTGGAGAAGCGGCTCGACAAGTACCTCGTCGATCGCATCCCGTTCCTTAGCCGCACGTCTCTGCAGACATTGATTCGAGAGCAGGCGGTGACAGTGAATGGCCGGGCGCCAAAGCCCTCGACGAAGCTGCGCAAGGGCGACGTGGTGGTGGCGATGCTGCCGCCGCCCCCGTCAAACGAGATTCCCGCCGAGAACATTCCGCTGCAGGTGTTGTACGAAGATGACGACCTCATTGTCATCAACAAGCAGGCGAACATCATCGTGCATCCGGCTCGCAGCCATAAGTCGGGTACCGTCATCAACGCCCTTGCATGGCACTTTCAACACAACACCAGCGGCAGCCTTTCGACCGTCGGCAAGGAATTCGCCCGGCCCGGCGTTGTGCACCGGCTCGATCGCCACACCACCGGCGTCATGATCGCCGCCAAGTCCGACACCGCGCATTGGCGGTTGGGAAAGCAGTTTGAGAACCGCACCACGGACAAGCGCTATCTCGCGCTGGTGCAGGGCAGGATGGAGCCGCACGCGGATGTGATTGATCTGCCGCTGGGCCAGCATCCGCGCGAGAAGGAGAAGTACGCGGTGCGCTGGGACGCCCTGGGCAAGCAGAGCGTGACGATCTACCGCGTGCGCGAGCTGTACGAGGGCTACACGCTGGTGGAACTGGAATTGAAGACCGGGCGCACGCACCAGATTCGGGTGCACCTCTCGCACATCGGCTATCCGATCGTGGGCGACGACATGTATGGCGGCAAGCCGCTGCGCGTGGGCGACGTCGCGGGTTGGAAGGTGGAAGACGCTGATCGGGTGTTGATCGGCCGACAAGCGCTGCACGCGGCGATGCTGAAGGTGACGCACCCGATCACCAATAAGCCGTTGGCGATTCAAGCGCCACTGCCGAAAGACCTGGCCGAAGCGATTGCAGCATTGCGCGAACACAAGATGGTGGAACGCGTTGTCGTGCCTGGCGCGACATTGGAGTATTGATCATCTCGCTCGATGCGGCGATGTGCGCGCGACATCGTGACGAAATGAACGATCATTCCCCGGTCATCGCACCGAACCACTTCTTCTACTTGCCCGTAACCGCCGCAGCGACGACCATGATCATCGCCACGCATGACGCCCACAGCCGCATCCATCGCTGATCCGAAAGAACTGCTCGGCACGCGGCCGGGCGACTCGACGTTCTGTGACCGGTACGGCATCACCAAGGTCGTTTACTCTCTGGTGTATCCCGAGACTCGCGCAATACTTGACGCGCTCTGGGGCGCACGGCCGCATACCTTGTTCGAACGCGCCTACCTTGACCTTCAGGACGGCGCGGAAGAGGTATTCATTGATCGATGGGCCGGCTGGGCCGAGCCGGTCGTCGGAGACCTTTCGAGTTTCGGATGGCGCTATGCCACGGCCGGGTCGACCGAAGCGATTCGCGAATCGATCTGGATGCATGCGCGGCAAGCGCGTGAACGAGGGATCGAGCCGCGAATTCATGTCTTTGAAGGCGAATATGAAGGCTATGCCGCGTATGCAGCCGCGGCCGGCGTTTCGGTCACCTCCCATCCGCGCGAACATTGGCGCGAATCACTGAACCGCCAAGGCTTGGAAGGAGACCGCTGGTATGTGTCTCAGCCATCGGCGATTGATGGCGACGCGTGGCGCGACTTTGATGAATGGCTTGACGCACTTGCCGCGGTCGCGCCGCAATGCCGGGTGATGCTGGATGCGACCTATGTCGGCGCGGCACGCGGGCTGGCGCCGATACGGGCTTCGCATTCATCGATCGACGCGGTGTTCTTCTCACTTTCCAAAGTCTTCGGCGTGTACTACCACCGCATCGGCGGATGCGTGAGCCGCCGGGAGATGCCCGGGCTCTACGGCAGCAGGTGGTTCAAAAACATGTTCTCGTTGCATCTGGGCCACGCGCTGCTTGGCCGCCTTGGCGTGCATGATCTGGCGCGGCGTTACGCCGCGACGCAGGCGGAGGCCTGCGCTCGAATCTCGAAGCGCATCGGTGCGCCTGGCGTTGTGCAGCCGTCAGATGCAGTAATGCTCGGACAGGTTCGCGCGGGCGACGTCTGCGCAATGCCGTCTGAGCTGCAGCCGCTCCGCCGCGGTGCCGGATATCGGCTGTGCCTGACGCCGATGATGACTGAGTTGCTCGCATCGTCCCCTGAACCGTCATGAAAGACATCATTCAACTTGTCAGCCGCAATGACGTGCATGAGTTCTGCATGCAACTGTGGCGCACGCCGGAGTTCCGCGAATCGCATGCACAGGCCGACGGCTACATCCGGCGCTGGATCGAACGATTTGCGGAGTATCCGCGTTTCTTCTTCACACTGACCGAGCCTCGGCTTGAGAAAGCGCACTTCGCGCCCTGGTGGAACGGGGTCGGCATTCGTGTGTACGAGAATCCCGTGATCAATGATCTGTTCTACCTGCACGAGATCGCGCATGCGTGCATGCTCGTGTACGACCCGACCATGTCCTGGGAGTCATGGGCGTCGAAGATGGCGGACAATGAGATGCTCGCGTCGTTGGAATCGGAGTCGCTTGCGTATTTCGCTCTGCCCGGGTTGCGCGGCCGAGGTTTTGACGGCGAGATCTGGGCGGATCGGTTCCTCGACGGGCCCAGCGATGCTGCGGTGAGCAGCGCGCATCGATCATTCATGCTCATGGAGCGCTATCGCGCCAGACTGCGGCCGGACGACGCGCTGGAGCGCCGGATCGCCGCCTATCGCGAAGAGAACGACGCGTGGGCGATGATCTGGCGCGATCGCTTTCGCGAGGTCGAATCGGCG
>CAZCGB010000337.1:0-4114 GCA_964498045.1 uncultured Isosphaeraceae bacterium | reverse complement strand
TTGTACGTCGCGGGCATGGGCTCCAACAACATCGTCGCCACCGACGCCAGCGGCGCACGACTCGCCACCATCGCGGTGGGACAGGGCCCGACGGGGCTCGCCGTCAGCCCCGATGGCTCGCGCCTGTTCGCGATGAACAAGTTCGATGGGTCCATTTCGACGATCGACACCGTGTCAAATGCGGAGACTTCACGCATCGGGTTCTTTGACCCCACGCCATTCACCATCAAGCAGGGCCGGCCGTTCCTGTACGACACGCACCTGACCAGCGGCCTTGGGCAGGCGTCGTGCGCCTCATGCCACATCGATGGCCGCACGGATCATCTCGCGTGGGACCTCGGCAATCCCGCCGGCGCGGTCATCGCCTTCAACGCCATCTGCCAGGCGCCCGGGGGCGGCGGCTGCATCAACTGGCATCCGATGAAGGGGCCGATGCTGACGCAGACGCTGCAAGCGATCATCGGCAACGAGCCGTTCCACTGGCGCGGCGAGAAGCCGGACCTCGCGGCGTTCAATCCCGCGTATACCGATCTGCAAGGCCGCGGCAGCCAACTCACGGCGCAGGAGATCGGCCAACTCGCCAACTTCATCGCCACGATCGCGTATCCGCCCAACCCCAACCGCAACATCGACAACACGCTGCCTACTGCGCTCGCCGTCACAGGCGGCACGGGCAACGCCGCCACCGGGCGCAATCTGTTCCAGACACTGCCGGTCGTCGGCCCGCCGCCTTCACTCACCTGCATCGCCTGCCACGCGCTTCCCGACGGCACGAACAACCGGGTGGACATTCCGGGGGCCGACGTGCAGGGCCGCAAGAACGCGCAACTGCGGAATATGCACGAGAAGACCGGCTTCAGCAGGGCATCGCAGCAGAACAGCCGCGGCTTCGGGTTCAACCATGACGGAACCGCCGACGGCCTGTTCAGCCTGTTCAGCGGGCCGGGCTTCAACTTCGCCAACAACGCCACGGGCACGCAGCAGAAGCGCGACATCGAGGCGTTCATGCTCGCGTTCTCCAACGACACCCAGGCAGGCGTCGGCGCGCAAGTGACGGTCGTCGACGGCTCCAACGTCTCGACTGGCACGCAGAATCAAGTCAACCAGTTCATCACGCTCGCCAACGGCGGACAAGTCGGCCTGGTGGTCAAGGGCAGGCGCAACAACATCGAGCGCGGCTACGTGTTCCTTGCTGGTGGCGGCGGACAGTTCCAGTCGGACAAAGCCGGCGAGAACTACACGCCAGCGCAACTCATTGCGCTTGCTTCGATCGGCGGCGAACTGACCTACACGCTCGTGCCGCTGGGATCGCAGACCCGCATCGGCGTCGATCGCGACAACGACGGCTTCCGCGACGGCGACGAGCGCGTGCTTTGCAGCGACCCCGCCAACGCCGCCAGCACGCCGGTGAACGCCTGTCCGGGCGACATCGCGCCGGTCGGCGCGCCGGATCATCAGGTCAACGTCGCTGACATGCTGCTGGTGATCTCGAACTGGGGCACGTCGTCGTCGGTGGCAGACATCGCCCCGACCTGTGAAGGCGATGGCCAGGTGAATGTCGGGGACCTCTTGCGCGTGATTTCGTCGTGGGGTTCCTGCCCGTGACCTGCCCGTCTTGAAAGTCGGAGTTTCACGCCCGCGGCACGTCGATTCGACGTGCCGCCGGTCATTTGCTGGTCGCGGTATCGGTGCGAATGAGGCATGGCGACGACTAGACGGCGTCGCCCAGACAGGACAACGCGGTGAGGAGGCGGATTGGAACCAACACAACGATGGTGGTCGGCTGAGACGGCGCTCGATCACCGCGCGGCATATGATATGTTTTTACATAAACATATCCTTTGCGAGCGATGATTTGCCGCAGAGTGGAGGCCGCACGGCTTCCCCCAGTGTTGTCCGAAACGAGACCTCACGTCCGAGAACGCCCCCTTTCGATGAGTCGCGTAAATCGAAATCAGACCGACGCAGGAAGCGTTCTTGAGTCGTTGGAACGGTTCTCCGAAGTTGAAGCATGTGTCGGGATCAGCCGCGTCTGCGCGGCTGCGCATCCGCGCGACATCGCCGCGGCCCCGGCCTGTTCAGCCAGCACATTCGGAGACACGCATGCACACGCTCGCCCTTCAGAGTCGCGCCACCGTGAGATGGACCTGGATCGTCGCCGGCGTCGCGACGCTGATGCTCGCCAGTGGCGCCTCGCCGCAGCATCCGCCCGCCTCCGAGCATGGCCACGCGCCGGCCGGCCAAGCGCCAGCGGGGCCGCGTCGTGCGCCCGCGCCAAGCGCCGCGAACACTCCCGCGTCAATCGACGACCACCCTGCTGCCACCCACGTACAGCCCGTCGCAGCGGACCAGCAGCATTCAGACGCGACTCATGCCGCCTCGGCGAAACGACAGGAGAGATCCAGCGCACCGGCGATGCCCGTGGACGAGCCGGCTGCCATCACCGCCGATCAGGCGATGCGGCTCCTGACCACGGGCAACGCGCGGTGGGTGGCGGAGCAGTGCATGAATCCCAACGACGAGCGAAGCCGCCGCGCGCAGCTTGCTGTTGACGGCCAGCATCCGTACGCGATGATCCTCACCTGTGCTGATTCGCGTCTGCCCGCCGAGCGCATCTTCGATTGCGGCGTGGGCGACGTCTTCGTGATTCGCGTCGCAGGCAACATCATGGGCGAAAGCGAGACCGGCACGATTGAGTACGGCATCGAGCACCTGAAGTCCCCGCTCATTGTGGTGATGGGTCACACCTTGTGCGGCGCGGTGAAGGCCGCCTGCACGCATGCCGAAGTGGAAGGCAGCATCGCATCGCTGGTGCGGCACATCGAACCCGCTGTGCAGCGGGCCGAGCAGATCAATCCCGGTGTCACCGGCGAATCGCTGGTGAGCGAAGTCGTGCGCGAAAACGTCTGGCAGAGCATCTTCGACCTGCTCAAGAGCAGCGAGACCGCCCGCAACAAGACGCGCGACGGCGAGCTGCGGATCGTCGGCGCTGTGTGCGACATCTCCACCGGCAAGGTCGAGTTCCTCGGCGAACACCCCTGGCAGTCGGAACTCATCGCCGCGATGAATGCGCAGCAGCACGCGCCCAACGCCCATCAGCAGCCGGCGGAGGCGATGACGCAGGCGAACGAGGATTGAGCGTCGATGAAAGGACTTGATTCAACGGAATGACAACGCCCACGGATTCAATCCGGGGGCGTCGCTCGTCATGAATTGAGTTGTCGTCTCGATGGGCGCTTACGCGCTCGCCGCCATCTTCTCGGCCTTCTTGCGGGCGTCGTCGAGCGTGCCGACATACATGAACGAGCCTTCGGGCAGGTCATCGCCTTCGCCGTTGCAAATGCGGTCGAATGAGTCGATCGTCTCTTCCAGCGAACTGGTCACGCCGCTGAAGCCGGTGAACACCTCTGCGACGTAGAACGGCTGACTGAGGAAGCGCTCGAGTTCGCGGGCGCGGGCGACGATCAACTTGTCTTCTTCGGCCAACTCATCCACGCCGAGAATCGCGATGATGTCCTGCAGGTCCTTGTAGCGCTGCAGAATCTTCTGGACTTTGCGGCTGACGGCGTAGTGCCGTTCGCCCACGATCTGCGGATCGAGAATGCGCGAGGTCGAACCCAGCGGATCGACGGCGGGATAAATGCCCTTCTCAGCGATCTTGCGCTCGAGAATGATGAACGCGTCCAAGTGGGCGAAGGTCGTCGCCGGCGCGGGGTCGGTCAGGTCGTCGGCGGGCACGTAAATCGCCTGCACCGATGTAATGGCGCCTTTCGCGGTGGAGGTGATGCGCTCCTGCATTTCGCCCATTTCGGTCGAAAGCGTCGGCTGGTAACCCACTGCGGACGGCATGCGGCCCAGGAGAGCCGACACTTCCGAACCGGCCTGCGTGAAGCGGAAGACGTTGTCGACGAAGATCAGCGTTTCCTTGCCCGATGCGTCGCGGAACTCTTCGGCCATAGTGAGGGCCGAGAGGCCGACGCGCAGACGCGCGCCCGGCGGCTCATTCATCTGGCCGAACACCATCGCGACCTTGTCGAGCACGTGGGCGGTCTTGCCCTCGGCGTCGGTGTATTCAGCTTCCTGCATTTCCAGCCAGAGGTCGTTGCCCTCGCGG
>CAZCGB010000336.1:0-4120 GCA_964498045.1 uncultured Isosphaeraceae bacterium | reverse complement strand
CGTCAACTGCGGCGCGATCCCGGACACCATCATTGACAGCCACCTGTTTGGCCACGCGCGAGGCTCATTTACCGGCGCGACTCAGGAGCATCCGGGCATGATTCGCGCGGCCGCCAAAGGCTCGCTTCTGCTCGATGAAGTCAGTGAATTGCCGCCCAGCGCGCAGGTGCGATTGCTCCGTCTGCTGCAGGAACGTGAAGCCCAGCCAGTGGGATATAGCCGACCGATCACTGTGGATGTCCGCGTCATCGCCGCGACCAATATTGACCTGCATTCCGCGGTGAAAACCGGCAAATTCCGCGAGGATCTGCTCTACCGTCTGGATGTCGTGCGACTGCACGTTCGTCCTCTGCGCGAGCGCCAAGATGAGCTGGCAAGCCTGATTGATGCGTTCAATTGCGAATTTGCGGTCATGCATCATCGCGATGCGCTGAAATTCACGTCAGAAGCCGTCGCGTACATGCGACGCAGCCGCTGGCCAGGCAACGTACGGCAGGTTCGAACCGTCATGGAACGGCTGCATGTGCTCTGCCCGCATGACCGCATCACCACTGAAGACCTGGCGATGTTCGGCGGGCTCGGAGGCGATGGCGAATCCAATCAGAACGTGGGCGTCACGAGCGTCGATCAGGTCCGGCTTGAACACGTGCAGCGCGTCGTGGAACAATCGCGGGGGTCTGTGAGCAGGGCTGCGGATCGCCTGGGTGTGCATCGAAGCACCCTGTACCGCTGGCTGCGAGATCAGGACGAATTGGCCAACGATTGAGATTCTTGGATAAGCGAGAGGGGACGCGCTGCCCGCAGACGCCTCTATTGGCGATTGTGACGGATTTTGTCACATTTTTCCCGTCAATCTCGTGAACGGCGGCCATTGCTCGATTCAACTGTCGCATCGTTGCAACAACTGTCGCATTCCGAACGATGGATGCAGGCTGGCGGAATTGAACCGACGATCGCGCGCTGCGGAATTGCAGCGCGCAACAAACGCACGCATTCCCGGCCAACGACTTTCACGCCACAAGCAGGTCCATTTTCAGTGCAGAAACGACGGCACTGATGTCTCTCCCGCGAATCTTCGTGGCACGCCGATTGCACGGGGGTTCTTCCGATGCAGGAGATTGAGACCCAACTGACGATTCTGGTGACGGCCTCGGCCGCTGGCGATGGTGTGCGCCACGACCTCATTGGTCGCGGCATCGAACTTGCCGGAAGCACTGCCACGCTTGCGCAGTTGCGCCGTTCGCTGGTTCGAAGCGGTGACCAAACTCCAATCCTGTTGTGTGTGACGCTCGATGGACCGACGCTGCGACGTCATGGTCGCGCTCTGGCCCGATTCCTGGATGATCGTTCGTCCTTTGCCGCTCCGGTTCGTGCCATCGGCCTGATGATGGAAGGCGCAGCCGCGGGCGGGTGGGCCGGAATTGGCTGTGACGCGCATGCGATGAGCGTCAACCAGCTTCAGCGGTTGATCCGGCGATTTTCGCCAAAGGCTCCCGCCGTCACCAATCGCATGCGCAGGGCGGACGCGATGTTGAAGGGCCGCTTCTCGAATCTCAGCGCCGACGTGCATGTCCTGCGGCGATCAATTGATGTCTTCTCGCCCAGCGCGGAAACGCGCCGGCCGAAATTGCGACGCCCGAAGCCCTGACGCTTCGATCGTCATCGATCTCTCTCTCTTCTCTCCGCGTCGTGACGCAAGTCACGGCGTGGAATTCGCGGATGCGGTCGCCGATGGATCGCCCGCACCAGGCTCTCTCTCTTCTCTCCGCGTCGTGACGCAAGTCACGGCGTGGAATTCGCGGATGCGGTCGCCGATGGATCGCCCGCACCAGGCTCTCTCTCTTCTCTCCGCGTCGTGACGCAAGTCACGGCGTGGAATTTGTGGGACTCCCTACGGACCGGGGAGTTCCCACCCCGCCTCTCTCTCTTCTCTCCGCGTCGTGTCGCAAGACACGGCGTGGACTTTTTTTGTTGGCCCATGTCCTTGCGACGGATCCTTTTTGGGCAACGGTTGACCGCCCGCTCAACCGCTTGATCGCCTCGATCACACTGACGCGGCGCCCCACCCGCCGCCGCCCGGCGTCTCCAGCACCAATCGGTCGCCCGCGTGAACATCGCAACCATCGACGGAACGGAGCTCAATCACTTCGCCATCGCGTCGAACGACACGCTGTCGTCCCAGCATGCCGTTGCCTCCACAATGCAATCCAAACGGCGACTCGACACGATGCTGGGTCAGCACCGAAAGCGTCATTGGTTGCAGAAAAGTCATCTCGCGCACCGACCCATCGCCCCCTCGATGAAGTCCCGGCCCGCCCGAACCGCGACGAACGCCAAATCGCTCCAGCCGAACGGGATAGCGATGCTCGATGATCTCCGGATCGGTCATGCGCGTGTTGGTCATATGCACGTGCACCGCGTCGGCGCCGGCTCCCCCACTCGTCGCGCCTGAGCCGCCGCACACAGTCTCGTAGTAGCCAAATCGATCATTGCCGAACAGCACATTGTTCATCGTTCCCTGGCTGCAAGCGGCAAGATCAAACGCCTTGAGCAGCGTGTCCACCAATCGCTGACTGACTTCGGTGTTGCCGCCGACCACTGCCGGACATCGTGAAGGATCAGCGACGTCGAATATCGGGTCCAACATTGAGCCTGGCGGCAGACGCAATTGCACCTCGCGCATCAGCCCTTCGTTCAGCGGCAATGACTCTCCGACCAGCAATCGCAATACGTAGATCACCGCGCTGCGCACGATCGCGGGTGTGGCATTCAGATTGCCAGCATGTTGTCCGGATGTGCCGGCGAAATCGATGACGATCGGGCGCTGCGTCAGATCGACGCGCACCCGCAGGAGTGAGCCGTCATCCAGCCGCTCGGCCGCGTGAAGGACATTGCGCGGCATGCGGTTCAGCGCTTCGCCCGCCAGTCGAGCTGCGCGGTCGCTCAACGCGTTCATCATGCGGGTGACCAGGTTGAGCCCATGATCCTTCGACAACAACTGCAGCGACCTTGTTCCCCGTAGATTGGCCGCCACTTGCGCCTGCAAATCTGCCAAATTGTCGGCCTTGGCCCGAGACGGATGTCTCGCACCGCGCAGCATCTGTTCAATCGATTCCCAACCCGGCTCGCCTCGTCGCAAGAGATGCATCGGCGCAATCACCACGCCTTCCTCTTCGAGCGTCGTTGCGTTCGGCGGCATTGAGCCCGGCCGCGTGCCGCCGATCTCCGCATGATGCGCGCGATTGGCCACGTATCCGATCAGTTGCTCTTGTTCATCAAACGCCGGCGCGATGATGGTCACATCGGGCAGGTGTGAGCCGCCGAATGCTGGATGATTCGTGATGATCATGTCGCCCGGACGCATGGAGACCGCTTCACGCACCGCGCGAACGCACACGCCCATCGCGCCAAGATGCACCGGCAGATGCGGCGCGTTGGCGATGAGATTCCCCTGCGCATCGAGTACGGTGCAGGAGAAATCCAGCCGCTCCTTCACATTCGTCGAGAGGGCGGTGCGCTGCAGCATCTGGCCCATCTCCGTCGCAATCGACATGAATCGATGACTGAACAGCTCCAGCTGCACGATTTCCGGCGAGGCCGCGGCGCTGGCGGCCAGGCCGCGGCGCATTCGCCTCGCGACAATCGCGCCGGAAGCATCAAGCTGTGCCTGCCAGCCTTCGTCAATCAAGTAGCTGCTTCGGCGATCAAGGATCATGGCCGGACCTTCGATCAACGCATGCCTTCGAATCGCATCTCGTTGGCATGCACGAATTTCCCGCCAAACGCCGCCAAGATGCATTCGATGGGATGCGAAAGCGATGCCAGTTGCAGCCTGCCCATTCGATGCCTCATGCACTTCGAGGATCGGCCGCTTCGCCGCCGCCACGACGCGCAACGATTCGACTTCAATCGGCTTGTGATCGAGCGGAGGAGTGTGCCCGTAGATCTGCCCGTAGCGTTCCACGAATCGGCGGCGCAACACGCCCGCGATGTCATCGCCGTCGTCAGCCCTGATGTCGATCTGCACGGTCGTGTCCTGACCGGCGAGCCGCACATCAAAGATCACGCGCTGCACGTCGATGGCTGTCCGCTCGACGCCTTCTGATTCGACATCCGCATG
>CAZCGB010000335.1:0-4128 GCA_964498045.1 uncultured Isosphaeraceae bacterium | reverse complement strand
CGACCGAGTGCCAGTTGCCCGGACCGCCTCGCTGCGTCTGCAGCGTGTTGCGCACGCCGAGTTCGATGGCGGCTCCATCCTGCAGCGGCTCGACCGACTGGTCGTAGATGGGCAGATCCAGCGAATCAATGCTTGAGTACGCGCTCCAGAGCGTCGCGTACGGCTCAATCACATGCCGCAACCGGTGTACGTCGAACAGCTGGTTCTCCACGCTGTTGTACACGCGCTGGAACGACGTGTTGATGCGGACGCCGGCCGCCCCGAAGAAGCGCATGGTGTCCGAATCGCTGGACCAATCCTCGATGTCGTCGTTGTAGCCTGTGAATCGCCCGACGATGAACGGCGTGACATCAAAGATGCTGAAGTGCAGCGGCATGGAGAGTTCATTGCGGCTGTCGAACCGGGCAACCCAGTTCTCACGCAACCCCGCATCGCGAAGCGCGTCTTCGATGGGATCGTTGTCGCCGATGCCGAAGGCCTGGCCGGGCACGCCGATTTGATTGGGCGTGCCATGCTCAAAGGTCATGGACATGTTCGAGAGGCGGTTCTCGGTGCTGAAAGTGAATCGATCTCCAAACAGCGAGTCGCCGTAGCGGCGATAGGTGAACTCGGGAAGCTTGTTCACGGCGTATCCGCGGCTGGCCAGCAGATACGAATTCGAAAGGAAATCCTGAATTGAATAACTGGCCAGGATGTCAAAGGCATGGTTGTCGCGCTGATGCTTCAGGTACAGCGAAGTCTCGTATTCGCGTCGTTCAGCGTAGTCAGGCTTGCGCCAGGAGCTGATGAACGTCGGATCGCTTATCACCGACAACTGCGCCTGCAGCGACCAGTACCGTGAAAGCATGGTCTGGTATTCCATCAGGGCGACGCCGCGAAGCTCGCTCTCGGGGGTCACGGTTTCGCCGCTGGAAGTGAGATCATCGCCGGTGTCGTACAAGCCGTACAAGTCCACCGCGCCTTCGGCCTGACCGACGTCGTACTTCAACTTCAGCCCGACGCCTGCTCCGCGCTCGAAGTACGCGTCGGCCAGCACCTCTGTCGAAACGCCTTCGGGAGCCTCCTTTCCCAGCAGCGTGAACGGATCCCAGCCCGTGCGGAGAAACGGACCGTCGTTCTTGCTCGAACCCACGGAAACGCTTCGCAGCGGAACCTGGTCCATGGTGCCCTTGAATCGAGGCCATGCGACGACGGGCACGCCAGCCACGCGCATGGTGTTGCCCTCCGCGTCGATGTAGGTTTCGGTGTCGCCGCCCGAGACGCTCGCCGGTCGTTCCATGATCATGACGCGCTTCGAGCCAAGCGCAAGGTGCGGCGTGCCGAACTCGCTGGTGGAGACGACGACGTTCTTTCCATCCCACTGGTTGTCCGCGATTTGCCGCATTTCTTCAGCACGTGCATGCACGGGGATCTTCGAGTCGCGATACTGAAGACGCAGCCAGGAATCAAGCATGATCGCCTGCCCGCGGCGGAAGTCGTAGTAGGCGCGGGGGGTGCGCACGACGTAGTCTCCGCCTTGCGCCACGACCGACACATTACCTTCCAGATAAATGCCTCTGATCGCGCTCGCTTCCAATTGCGAGGTCGCGAGCTCATCCAGCGGGCCTGGGTCGGTGAAGATCACCGCCCGCTCAGCGCCGAGCGTCAACTGCGAGAGGTCATCGGTCATGCGCTCAGCGATGAAATCGATCACGATCGAGCCGTCGACGGTGATCAGATTTTCAGTCTCAGCCCGCGTGATGTCGATGCGATCAGCGGACCAGCGCACAATGCCCTTGGGATCCTTGAGCCATTGCGTCGATCCTTGCGGAAGCTCGACGCGCTCGGGCAGCTCCAGATCGGCCTTCGTGACCCGGCCACCCGGCACAGGCACAAACGTCACATCCGGCGGCGGAGGGGCCGGCTGCACATTGGGGCGGTCACGAAGGGTCTGGGCTTGGCCAGCGAGTTGTCGCAGGTATTCCGCCAGCCGCGATTCGGCCTCCTTGAGCAATGGCGCTTTCTTGGGCTGGCCCTGCTCAAGCCACGCCGAGTCGAGACGCACCTCGCCGCGCGTCGAAGCGGTGATGAGGATGTTGTTACCTGAAATATCGAGTCCGGCCCGCTTGCCGGGATCGCTGATCGAAGGAAAGAACATGGCGAACTGGTTGATCACGCCCTTGGCGCTGGGAATGCGATTGAGCCAGATCACCGCTTCAGGGGCCGTGAAGTCGTAGCCGTCAAGGCGCACCCGCACATCGCCTTGCAGGACCAATCGCTTGGTGTCATCCACCGTCCAGGCCCAGCCGCGAAGGGCCGTGAGCGTCGCTGGAGCATCGAGCGGTTCAATAGGCAGCACAAAGCCGCTGAGGCGATCGCCGGTGATGCCAATGGACTGTTGGGCCCAAGAATTCGTGGCGAGCATTGCGCAGAAGACAGCGCCGATCAGCGTCAGCATCCTTGCTGAGCGCATCCGCGGCATCGACATGATGCGCGCCGAGAGAGGTTGGGGCATCCGGTCCACCGCCGGGGATCATAAAGCGGCGACCAACGATCAGCAATTCCACGCGACGCGGCAGGATGCCCGTCGGTCCTTCTCCCGTTTCAGCGTGCGATTGACCGACTGGTTTTCATGGACGGAGACTTCACTCGGTCTGCCGCATGTCCTTGATGAATGCGTCGGACTCGGCGATGGCCTTTTCCATGTCCTTCACCAGCGCGGCGGTTTCGCCTTCAAGCGACGTCAATTCGCCCTGCAAGCTGGCGATCGCCTGCGCATTGAGGTTGTGCTTGAGGAACAGCACATTGTCGCGGAAGGCAGCGAGGACGGGCTCCATCTTGCCCTCGGCATTGCGCATGGCACCAATCAACTGCGCGTATCGCTGTTTGGTTGTGGCCAGTTCTTTCTCACTGGCCTTGCGGAGGTCCTGATTGGTGTACTGATCAAGCTCCTTCTCCCATTCCGCAAAAAGGTCCTTCGACACCTTCTCGATCGAATCGATGCGCTTGGTCAGCGTGGAGGCGCGGCTTTCGCAGTCGGCCAGTTCGCCGCTGAGCGCGTCGTATTTCTTCTTGAGGTCTGAATTCGGCTGGTTGACGACCTCGCTGAAGCGTTCCAGCGCGGTCTTGAACGTCTCCTTGGCCGCTTCCTGGTCCTCGCGGGCGTCCTCAACGCGATCGACGAGGATGTCGCGCTTATGCACGCCGAATGACTCCATCGCGGCGTAGTACGTTGATTGGCAGCCAGCCAGAGGCGAAAAGGTCCCAGCCAGCAACGTGGTGATCAGAGCCAGACCGGCGCAATACGAGCGGAGCATCTTCGAATCTCCTGAGAATTGAATAGTCATCGACCGACAATCAACGATGACCGGAACGGCCTCGTACCGCGCCGCGTGTTGCCTCAAGCTGCGCGACGCGCGCGCCGGCCTTCGGGCTTGCGCCTTTGCCGAAGCCGGTCGAGGAGGAGGGCTTGTTGACGGAGTCCGGCGCACCGGCGATTCCGCCGCCCATCGACGCTCCACCCAGCGATGCGCCACCACCAAGCGAAAATCCGCCCAAGCCGGCACGCGATGCTGACATCAATGTCACAGGCTTCGCTGGCTTGCCGGCAGCGGGCTGCGGGGAAGCCTGCGGCTTTGATCCGGACTTCTTCGCATCGGCAACCACACTGCGTACTTTCTCAACCAGCTTCTGCTCACCCGCCTTGATCGCTTGACTCGCCTCGCCTGCTGCGCCCTTGGCGGCATCGGCTGCTTTTTTCACGAGTTTGCGCCCGCCCTCGGTGCCTGCCAGCGCCGCCGCTGCCGCGCCCACCACTGCCGCGCCGGCTGCAACGCCAATCGCGACCTTCGTGCCGGCGCTCATGCCTTTGCTCTTGTCAGCCGGCTTCGCGGGTTTCGACGACTTCGCGGCGCGGCTTTTCGAATCCGCGGCGGGTTTGGTTTTCGCGGACGATGCCGCGGACGATTTGCTGGTCTTGCCGGCCATGGCGGCGATCTCCTTGGGAATGTGATTCGGTGAAGTGTTCAGCTTCAACTTCCATATTGTAGATCGTTTGTGGGTTCATGCATGCGACGCTCCGTCCGGCATTTCACCTCATTCTCGCGCAGGGCCGCGATGCGACGGCATTGATGGTGACCTACGAAAAAC
>CAZCGB010000334.1:0-4128 GCA_964498045.1 uncultured Isosphaeraceae bacterium | reverse complement strand
GCACGTGCACGATGCCCGCCTGGTCCTTGCCGCTGAAACTTTCATCGGGCGTGCCAATGACCAGGTCATCGCGGCCGTCGTTGTTGAAGTCGCCGCTGGCCAGGGTTTCGCCGAAGTGATCGTTGCCCTCGGCGTCGCCGCCCATCCCCGGCGAATCCTGCTGAATGAACTGGTTGCCCGCAGCGGTGATGCCGGAGACGGAACCATACAGGATGGCGACGGCGCCGACGTCGAGGCCGGTGTCGCCATCCTCGCCGGGAATGCCGACGGCGAGATCGCTGAAGCCGTCGCCGTTGTAATCGCCGGCGGAAAGCGACTGGGCGAAGCGATCGTTCCATCGCGCGCTGTCGAGAATGCCCGCAGTGTCCTGATCCCAGATCTTGGCGTTGGCGGCGACAAGCCCGCTGTCGCTGCCATAAAGGATGAGCACGGCCCCGGCTTCGTGCTCGCCGCCGACGGTTCGGCCGGGAATGCCGATGGCGAGATCGTCGCGGCTGTCGCCGTTGAAATCGCCCGCCGCCAGCGCACGGCCGAGATGGTCCGCGGTGTCGGCGACGCCCGGCACGCCGACGCTGTCGAGATGCCAGAATTGCGAGCCGATGGAACTCAATCCGCCGCCCGAGCCGTACAGCACGTTCACCGCGCCGGCTTCGAGGCCGGAGTTGAGCGACTCGCCCGGCGAGCCGATGGCGAGGTCCGCGAAACCGTCGTTGTTGAAGTCGCCCACGGCCTGGGCGCGGGCGAGCGATGAGAGCGAGGAAACGATCAGCGCAGCGAGCGCGAAGAGCATCCGCGCGCGGCGACGAAGCGATCGAGGCGAGAGCATCATGTCATCCACTTTGCACAACAACAACGTGAAGCGATCGGGCGTGAGGCGATGGTAGGACACGGCTGACGCAAGGGCATTCCGGGCTTTGCTCGCATCACCCGCGCAGGCAGCAGTTCTTGTACTTCCTGCCGCTGCCGCAGGGGCATGGATCGTTGCGGCCGATCTTCGCGCCCGGGCGCGTGATGGGCTTGCGCTTGCCCGACGCCGCCTCTTCATAGGAATCCTTGAGCGCGCGAACGTACGCGCCCAGCACGCGCCCGCCGCCGAGCCGGCCTTCCTCTTCCAGCTGCGAAAGAAAAGCCGCGCACAGCGCGGGCAGCTCCTTCCTGGCTGGTTCAGGCACGTTCAATCGCGCGACGGTGTTCAGCAGCGCGTGCTTGAGGTCGGCTTCCTCGACTTCATCAGGCCCAATGTCGCCGGCTCGATCGGGGCGCTCTGCGCACGCCGCGACCATGAACTCCGTCAACACGGCCGCGGCGTGCTCGTGCGTGGAAGCCGGGGCTTCGCGCAGTCGATCGGACGACACGAAATCGCTGACCCAGTTCTCGATCTTCTCGCGCGTGTAGGGGGAAAGCATGCGAAGGAGGTTGTACCGCGCCGCGCCGCAGATCGCCTATGCTGATGTTCCGCCCCGTGCTGCTGATTCCGCACGATCGCGCCCTGCCGCATCCGGAGAAGAATCCATGAACGCCAGCCTGCCCGCCAAGATGCTCGTCGAAGCGCCCGCTTCCGATTCCACCAGCGACATCGTCACGCTCGCGTACATTGAAGCCTACGACGCGCCGAACAACGATGACTACGCGTTCGTCGCGTTCAAGGAAACGCCCAAGAGCAATCCCGCCGACTGGCGCGTGCGCATCAAGGGGCATCGCACTGCCGGCGCGGTGTTCGAGCAGGAGGCGATGCGCCTCAACGCGCGCTCGAACGGCGCGCAGGGCAAGCCGTACTTCGTGTGGGGCTTCAACATGACGCCCTCGGCCGACGACTGCCGCTGCGTCGAGTTCCGCGTGCACATCGCCAACGGCAAGCCTGCGAGCATCGAAATGGTGCTGGTGACGCGCAACGCCGACGGGTCGCCCGGCGAGTCGAAGAGCGCGATGTTCGCCTGGCCTGCGTGAGCCGCCTCAACGCGGCGCGGCACGATCCTCCTGGAGCGCGGCTTGGACCTGCCCGACCGTCGGATCGGCCTTCGCCGATTGCACGGCCTCCGGAGCCGGCGCGGGCGGGAAGCGCAGGTCCGCGTAGCGCGACAGACGCCCGCTGGGAAGTGTTTCGTCGGCCCGGCGCCCGCTGATCTGATAGGTGAACGGCGTGTTGGAACTCCCGCCGCGCAACTCCACCACGTCGAAGCCGGTCGCCGACTTGTTCTTCACCACCACGCCCTGGCATTGCTCGTTGTCCTCGAGCTGGATGAACACGCGCATCGGATGCGTCGGATCAACCAGGATGTTGCGGGCGAACGTCGGATCGAGATCGATGTGCGCGAAGCCGTTGATGAGCATGCCGTCGCCGAAGTCCTGGAAGAGCACTTCGGGCGATTCGGGGGCGAACATGGTGACGGGCTGATCGGCTGTGTCGCGGACGATGGTGGACACGGTTCCCGAGCCGTTGATCTTGTAGAACGTGCCCGAGGAATAGAAGCCGACGCGAACAACATCGGTGAACTGCTGGGCATAGAGTCCTTCGCCGCCTTGGGGCGCGGTCGATCGTGCGTACACGCCGGTGGTGACGCCGGTGAACGCGCCGCCGCTGCCGCTGGCGAGGCCGGTTTCCGGAGCGTTGTTGCCCACACCAATGACTCCGGTTCCGACGGCATGGAGGTTGACGCCGCGGACTCCGCCGGCCGCGACGTTGGCCTGGCTGGTGATTCCCACCACTCCCGAGGCGACATCGGTTCCACTGGCGGCTGTGTTCACCGACTGCAGCGAATTCATCGCGGCGTTGCTGTTGAGGATGTGCAGTTTCGTGCCCGGCGACGACGTGCCGATGCCGACGTTGCCCGGGACGTCCTGGATGATCACTTGTCCGCCGTTGACGGCGGATCGGATATACCAGTCGCCGTTGGGGCCGTTATGCACGACGCTGTAGTTGGACCCGGCGGCGGCGATGCGGAAGATCACGGTGTTGGTGACGCTGGGGTCCTGCGGGTTGTACACATCGAGGCGCGCGGCCGGCACGGTGATGCCGCCCAAGCCGACACTGCCGGCGCTGTTGATGACCATGCGCGGGACGTTTCCGCCGGTGCGGAACTGCAGGCCGTCGGGCGTGCCGGCGCTGTTGTAGATGATGCCGCCCGCGGCGCTGCCGCCGGTGGGTTTGCCAAAGAGCACGCCGCTCTCGTTGGCGTCGGGCGCGAGAATGTTGAGGTAGTTGCCGCCGTTGCGTTCCAGGGCCAGCGAGGTGCCTGCGTTGGCCGTCACGCCTGCCGGTCCCTCGTAGACATACAGGCGGCTCACCGGCACCGGCGCAGAGTTGAGGCCGATGCGCACCCGGCCATCGGGGTACACATTCAGGCGATCGCTCACGACGTTGGGACCGGTCCACGTGCCCAAGATCACCGAGCCGGCCACGCCGTTGGCCACCCAGATGTCGTTGTTCTGCCGAGCCAGAATGCCCACGATCGACGTGCCGTTGGTCAGGTTGAAGCCATCGTACCCGCCCGACGGCAGCCCAACTTCCTGGTACGTGGACTTGCCAACAACGTCGAGCGCGCCGCGCGGCGTGGTCGTGCCGATGCCCACCCGATTGTTGACCGCATCAACGTGAAACGTCCCGCCGTCGAGCGACATCGACGACCCGGAATACGTGTTGGCGGTGTTGTTGAGCGCGAGCTGGTTGGGCTGCGGGCCGGAGATCAGCGCGTTGAGCGCGTACTGCGCGTAGGGCACGGTGTCGATGCGCTGCCTGGGGTTCAGCGGCGTGAAGGGTCCGATTCCGCCGTTGCTGGGCGTGTGCACGTCGATCGAAACCCAGCGCGCGTTGCCATCGAAAGCCAGCGCGCCGAAATCCAGCGAGACGCTGAAGACGCCCTGGTTCACCGTGATGCCGTTGACTGCCAGCGTGGAACCCACCTGCGGCGCGCCCGCGGCGACCTCCCACAGCGCGAACTGGAAGTCCGCCGTGCCGCTGTAGGGTGCGCCCGAAATGTCCAGCCGGCCCTGGTAACTGAATGCCGAGCCCTGTGGCGAAGTGCCGGCGAAGCTCCTGCCCGCCGCCAGCGCGCACAACGACACCACCAGCGCAAGCACCAACGACCGTCCACGTCGCATCAGGCGTGAGTTCATGACATCGCTCCCTGA